>CAYZXZ010000083.1:0-3868 GCA_964481615.1 uncultured Desulfobacteraceae bacterium
CCGGAGCCGACCACGGCCGGGAGCGTCCAGACGGCGGCGTTCAGGACCGGGACGAGCGAGACCGCGGCGAGGATCGCCCAGCCGGCCAGGAACGCGGGGTAGCGTCCGCGCGGCGGCCGAACCAGGGCGCGCCCGGCGCTCCAGGCCGCGAACGTGAGCCCCAGGAGCCACCACAACCCGAGGGAGAACAGCAACGCCAGGCCCAGCGGGAGCCCGAGGACGAGGACCGAGAGCGCCACGGCCGTCATCGGCGCACAATCCCCTCCCTCTTCCACCGTCTGGGTGGTGTTGCCGTCGATCCGGCCGCCGGTGTTGGCAATAAAATTGACCGTGTAGGTGGTGACTTCGATCCGCCGGAAATTGGCATAGATGGTCATATTGAATGTCACGTTCGTGATCGTCAGCGACTCGGTTGTAGCCGTAGAATCTCCGCTCCAGCCCGCAAATTCATGACTCGGATCAGGAACAGCGGTCACCGCGGACGTACTGCCGCCATGGGCCACCACCTGGGCCGTGCTGCCGCTGATGGACCCGCCCGCGCCGGCGATGAAATTCACCGCGTGGGTCTCTACCGGCGGGACACGCCGGAAATTGGCGGTGATGGTCATGTTGGAAGTAACATTATTCAATATCAACGGATTTGCCGTTCCGTTATAACTTCCGGTCCAGCGGTCAAAAGCATAACCCGCATTCGGAACCGCTTCCACCGACCTTGTACTGCTGCCGTTATTAATCACCTGAACCGTATTACCGTCAACCCTGCCGCCGTTGCCCGCCTCAAACCGGACCTCCCATGTCGTCACCACGGGAATCCGACGAAAATTGGCGGTAATGGTCATGTTCGATATCACGTTAGTGATGATCAGCGGATTGATCGTTCCAACATAATCTCCAGTCCAGCCCGAAAATTCGTAGCCTGAAAATGGACTTGCCGTCACTGCGGTCGTGCCTCCGCCATGGGCAACGGTTTGAATCGTTGTTCCAATGATCGTTCCGCCAGACCCTGCGATAAATTCTACTGTATGGGTCACTCCCAACGTCGCCGTATAATCCTGACCCGTCTGATTGCTTGTCACATTGATGTAAGACCGGTTTACCGGGGTAAACGTATAACCCGCCTTCTCCGGCGTCGCCGTTCCCGACCAGCCATACGGCACTGTAGCCGTATACGCACCGCTGCCACTGGTCGTCGGACTCCCGGGCAGGCCATTCATCACCACTCCCGATATACCCAAAGCGCCTTCGGTCACCGTGCCGCTGATGATGGAATCATAGAACACAATGGCCTCGAAACAGCCCATGTCATAACCTTCGGACGGGGTCTTGTGATTGTCCTGGGGCCGGGATACACGGTCAAAATCTTCGAAGACCGCCCCGTTGTGACTGGCCGTCGCAATGACATCGATGGCCGGGGATACCGCCTGGAGACGACAATTATCATTGGCCGCATCAACGAATAGGGGATCCAAACCCGTCAGGTTGGTTTGGCTCAACGAGCCGGGATATGGATTAATCTGATAGTCTCCCCTGGTATTCCCATAGAACAGGTTGTATTCGATGGTGGGATTTGCGGATCCTGTTGTCTGGAATATACCATACCCCCATGTCGTATTAGAAAAGATATTATAAAGGATATCCGGAGGAATCGCGTACGCCCCATTCACATTGCTTTGAATGGCCTTGTCCGCCGCGCCGTAAATGGTGTTGTGATAGATCCGTACAGGGGGGGCCGGGGAGGCAGGAGCGGCATTGATATCAATGCCGATGCTCGTGGTCGACGGCGCCGCTGTTGCGCCAAGGATCAGGTTATTGACAATCCAGGGGGATCTGTCAAGATATGAAAAATAGGAAACATTAATACCCGTTCCATTGTCTTTTAATAAATTGCGATGGATTTCCGGCGCACTTTCAGAAACGTAAACGCCTGTGGCATTGCCATAAACGCTGTTGTGATACACATTGGCCGTGCCATATCCCATTACCCGGATTCCGCAAGGAATTGTGCCTAATGTGTGTCCGTAAACCGCGTTGGAATGCACATGGTCGCCGTTCGCATTCGCCACGGCGATGCCGACGCCCTGCGGGTAGGTGTTGCTTCCGGACCAGTAGACCAGGTTGTCGGAAATGACATTATTATCGGAATTCGCCAATATGCCGACACCTGAATAAAGCGTCCCCGCGTTATCATAGTAGCCGTTGTCATAAATCTTACAACCCTGAACCCGATGCCTGCTCCCGTTAAGATGGATTCCCGCGATAGCATTCTGATAAATCCGGCAGTTGAGAATCGATATGTCCCTGGCAAAGCCCTCGATCAGTATGCCGTTGCCCGTGTCAGAAGAACCGGGTATTGTAAAATTACGGATATCGAGATTTTCAATCACAACGCCTGATACCGTACTCCGCTCATCATAAAATCGGATGCCGTTAAACCAGGAAGTCGATCCGGCACCATCAATGATCACGTCCCCGGGTGCACCCTTTCCAATGATTCGGAGACTGCCGTTGTCCCAAGTCAGACTGTAATTCCCTTCGCCAGCGGCCACACTGTAAGTCCCCGGTTGGACATAGAGGGTATCGCCCGGCTGAAGCTGGTAAAAGGCATGATGAAAGGTTTTCCAGGGATTACCCTCGGAGCCGTCGCCGGTGGCATCCGACCCGCTGCCGATATCCACGTAATAGATATTCCCACTGCCGCCTGTACCCGCAGCCAGGATCTGGTTCGCCCCCAAGCAGAAAACCGCCGCGACAAGGCATAAAACTGTAATTATCCATCTGAATCGGATCCAATTATTTTGCGCGCCCATACACTTCCTCCCTATCTGTTGCCAGGATCTGACATGACCTGTCGCACTGTCTTTGTGTTGTGTCGCGTCGCTTTTCATTTTTCAGATTGGTGAATCACCAAACACCCGGATGATAAAATGATCCGGTTGCGATCCTTTTGCATTTGCAAAATCATCGCGATTCCCGTTGACTTCTACGGCGTTCCCGGGAAATCCGGCAACCGGGATTTTACTTCTTCTTCCACCCGGTGGTGAAAAATTGTATTGCGCGTGTCCCGCACATTCTCCTCGCCGGCCAGGGTGGCTCGGACCCGGAAATAGTCGGCCATGGGCGAAGAACGGGTCGCATCCGGCAGGAAACGTACCGTTCCGGGGTGGATCAGGTCTTTTCTGTCCACCACCACGCCGCCCGGAGCGTCGGTTCCCGTATCCGGCCCGGCCGACTCCGCAGTATCAGCGGCGAGATCAGCGGGCGCGTCCGGCGTAGTCTGAAACCGGAATTCCCGCATGAGGCGGTCGATCTCATCAGCCGAGAGTTTGCGGGCCGCTTCCGGAGGCAGGCCCTGAAGCACCCGGGTCTGCTGAAAATCGGTCAACACCAATGGTACCGCGCCTAAAGCCGCCAGGCTGAGCACCTCGATTTCGGTATCCACCAGGGCCGTGATCTCGGTGGCCGATTCCGTAGCGTAAATGATGAAATCCGATCCCCGGACCCCGGCCACCGACGTCATGGTCTTGACTTTAAATTCCGATCGCCGGGATTTTACCAGAGACTGGACCACGAACCGGGTTTTTCCCAGGATCATTTCGACAAAGGTGGAACGGACGTTTTTTTCCGGGGAATATACACTTTTGGAAAGGAGCAGATTGGTCTCGGACGACAGGGTGATGAAGCTGCCATCTGCCAGTTTTAAGGCCGCATGACTGTCCGCCAGGGTCACCACGGTATCGTCTTCGAACAGGTTCAGCCCTTCGGCGGCCCTGTATCCTTTTTCCCCGTCCTTGTGAATCAGGACTACGGTGCCGGCCACCTGGATGATTTTGCCCACGGCCGGTCCGGGGCCGGGCTCAAACCCATCCTG
>CAYZXZ010000083.1:3878-10824 GCA_964481615.1 uncultured Desulfobacteraceae bacterium
ACACCGGCAGGCGCACCACTTCGGCCCCGAGCCTCTCCAGCCCCTCGGGCAGCAGATCCGCCGACGCTCCTGCCGGCGTGAAAATAACCGTGCAGAGCAGCACGCCCAAAAAGAGCCGTTGGATAATGGATGCCTTCATCTCTGATCTCCCCCTTATAAGTCCGCTGTGAGAAACAGCCCGACGGTGTTTCTCCGGTAATCGTATACAGCGATATTGGAATCGTTTTGGGTATGGATATATTCAACGGATACATCCAGCCATCCGGACGGGGATCGCCAGGACAGCGCGGCCGAAGCTCCATACCGGGCGTCTTCCCGCTTGACCCGGTGAAAACTGTCCTGATTATCGTAATTCTTTTCGTTGTACTCCCCCTGGACCCGGAAACCGAAATGCTCGAAAAAGGACGCGGAAACGCCGACGCAGCCGAACATCTCCGTGAAGTATTCATCCCGGTGAGATGCGGTGTTATCCTGGTATCCGGTCGTACAGAAAAGGTATCCGTTGATGGTCTCCAGCCCGCGCAGGTAATTCAGGGTAAATTCATGGGCGTGGCCGTCCCGCCGGGCATCGGTGAAATAATTGTTCCGGGCGTAACTGTAAGCAAATCCGATCTCGTCGATGTCGGTAAGGCCGAACCGGATCTCGGGCCGGACCTGGTGCTGCATCAGGTAGCTGTCCGTATCCACCCAGTAATAGGCGGGAATATAGGCCAGGTCGAAGGTGAGTTGTTGCAGCCGGTATTCGGAGAACACCTCGCCGATGCCGCCGATGAGATTGTAATCGTCAAAATCCCGGTAAAAGGTCTGGTAATGGCTGTATCCGATACCGAAATCCAGGGCATCGGTCCCGGCCACGGCGTACCTGCCGGAAAAAAAGAGAACCCCGGCATCGTCGCTTTCCTCGGTGAATTGATCGGAATCCAGTGGCACGAGCTGGACATTGTCGTCATAGAGCCAGCCGGCCTTGGCATAAAGGCTCCACGGCTTGTCTCTGCCAAGCCGCATTCGCGTCGTTTTGGCCCAGTTCTCGGCATCCTGCCGGAGTGTGAGGGTGTCCGCGGCAGTGGCTACATAATCGAACTTTGAAAGGGCCTGGTCGAATTCCAAAAGCCGGAAATAGCAGATCCCGGCATAATAAGAGGCTGCGGGCCGAACGGATTCGCTCAGGTCTGAGGCCCGTGAAAGATAATTTATGGCGCCGGGGTATTGACCAAGCATGAACATGCTCGTTCCGGCGTGATACAGGGCCAAAACGTTTGCCGGGTCCTCGGCCAGCACGTTTTCGAAGGATGCCAGGGCCTGATCATGCTTTTCCATCTTCTGAAATAGCGTCCCCATTTCATATGCCAGGCCTGGAATATTCGGGTCCAGTGCCCAGGCCGAATGAAACATTGGTTCAGCCTCGGTAAACCGTTCCTGCCCGAGATACGTCCGGGCAAGGTAAAACCGGACATAGGCATCGTCAGGCCTTTCGGCAAGGGCTTTTGTCAAAAAATTTTCCGCTTTCCGGTAATCGCCGGCCTCGAATGAGAACACCGCAAGATCATAATAGACGGCACCGCTGTCGGCATTGGCGATCCCGCACAGGCCGGCCAGCATGATCCCCATCCAGACAATCCGTCCCCCCATTTTCCGGTACCACTGCATTTTGTTCTCCTTGAATCAATGAATTTTTGCGCAAATCGGTTCTATCGGCCGCGACCGCCTTTCCGGCCCGCCGAGTCGGATCGGGCGGTACCTCTCCGTTTCAGATGTTCGCGGTAAAAGAGCTTGCCCCCGGAGTTATTTCCACGAACCATGGATTTGAGATAACCGATGTTGTTGGCGATGGCCTCGTCGTAAAGGTCCCGGTCAATGTCCCAGCGGGTCTTGAAATGATGCTTCATATTGGATGAAATATTTTTCATGTCATGGGTCAGCCGCTTGCGGGCCACGTTCTTGTAAAATCCTTCCGTCTTTTCGATGAGCTCATTCTCGGAATCAAATCCCGGGAGACCGGCTTCCTCGAACTCTTTGAACAGCAGGGTCAGTTTTTCAAGATATTTGCGGTCCGCAATCTGGCTCAGCAGGTCGGCCGACCCCACGATCATTCCCAGGGTTTTGATCTCATCGGATCGAAAGGCGATTTCAGAAACAGACATGTGGATGTTGGTGCATTTGATAAGCTGCTCGCAGTCATCCATCTGCTCCGCCGGATAATCTTTTTCACCCATGTTGTGCCGCATGAAGGCGATGCTGCGGGTTTCATGGCCTATGGTATATTTAGCGCCGGTGCCCTTCCGGTCTTTAGACTTCTGAATCAGGCCCGAGTCATGGTAAAGGGCCGCAAGGAGCCCGGTCAGGATGTTGTCCGGCGAAAAGCGCATCCCGCCCTCCACGCATCCGTGGATCAGGCGGGCCGTGCCCAGGGTCACCATGATGGTATGTTCCAGGTTGTGATACCGGGTGTTGGACTCACGATAGCCTGGATAATCGCCTTCAAATAACCGTTGGATATCTTCATACGCGGAGACAAAGCGACCCATGTGGCCGTCCATGCCGAGCAGCGAGAGGATATGAAAAATCTCGGCCAAAACAGCCTGCGCATCCTGGGAATCCAGCAGATCGTAAAGCTTGGCGTCTTTTTTAGGCATTTTTACCTCGAATCTGAATGACGGGCTCCGAAAAACTCTCGAAGCGAACAATTTGACTTTGTACGGGCCTGTCACTATTTATCCGGGAAACGATTTCCGATGGCCTTGATCACCGGCAGCAGCTCGAAAAAGACCGCGACCAGTTCCGGATCAAAATGCCGGCCGGCCTCGCTTTGTATGGTTTCAAACACGCGGTCGTCATCCCATGCCTGCTTGTAGCATCGCCGGGAACTCAACGCATCATATACATCGGCTATGGCCACGATCCGGGCGCTGAGCGGAATTTCATCCGATATCTTCGGCGTCTCCATCCGGATTTCCAAGGCCATGAGATCGTCGATGCGGCCGGGATAGCCCCCTCCGCTCCACTTTTCATGGTGACCCAGGGCGATATCCATGCTCATCTCGTCGAGAGGGGAAGTGCGACCGGCAAACAGGCGGCCCCCGAACACCGTATGCTGTTTCATTACATCGTACTCGGCGTCGGTGAGTTTGGCCGGTTTTTTTAGAATCCGGTCCGGTATGCCCACCTTTCCCACATCATGAAGCATGGCGGCCAGGCGGATCAGATCCTTTTTCCGCTTGATCTGCTGGAGATCAATGCCTTTCTTTTCAGCCCAATGCTGATAGATTTCCGCTGAATATGCACCCACCCGCTGGACATGGACCCCGGTTTCCGACGGATCCCGCAGCTCGGCCATCCGGACCATGCGCAGGATCATCTCGCGGTTCATGATCCCGCGATCCACGGCCGCCGCCGCGGTGTTGGCGAACAGGGGAACCATGCGCCGAGCCTCTTCGGAAAACGGCGTGATGCGGCCTTCCCTGTCCATGGCGTTGATAAGCTGCATGACCCCCACGAGCCGGCCGTGAAAGGTCAGCAGGGGGATGGTCAGCAGGGATCGGGTGACATAGCCGGATTTCCGGTCATATTCGGGGTTGAAGGAAAAAGGCCGTTCCGGCGGTATACGGTAGGCGTCGTCGATCACCACGGTTTCATCCGTCAATGCCGCATATCCCACAATGGAGTGGTCGTTGATGGGAATGGAAAAATCCGCGTACAAGGCTTCGCCCGCGCCTTTTTCCGAAAACAGGGTGTCGTTGTGAACATATCCGAATCTGAGGTTTTCATCCTCCCGGATGAAGATGGAACCGGCATCCGCGTGGGAGAGATGCCGGGCCTCGTGGAGGATTTTGTCCAGGATGGTGTCGATGTCGTTTAAATGGTTGAGTTCGTCGATGCGCCGGAGGATCTGGGCGGTCATGTCATGGTCTGATGTGGGGTTGCGATGCGACATGATAGTATCGGTTCTGCCTTTTTATGGTCGGATTCCCGATGTTTTCATGTGTGACGGCTTCATAAAAAGTCCAATTTCATCCGCAAAAGGACTTTTTGTGACAACGTCAAAATTGTTTGTTGATGGTACAGGATTCCCCGCGCTAACGCAAATAAAAAAACAGTTGGAAAAACAGTGCCGGCCGCATTCCCGCGACATTGACATCCGGATGGGAATGTTTATTCTATTGTGCATAAAGTTTTAAAATAATAATGTTTTAATTAAAAAATAAAAATGTCGTCCCATGGAATCATTCGGACGGCGCAAAGGAGACGCCATGCGTTTTGACCGATTCACCATTAAATCACAGGAGCTGATCCAGGAGGCCCAGGCCCGGGCGTCCCGTTTTCACCATCAGCAGATTCAACCGGTGCATCTGCTCAACGTGATGCTTGATGACCCGGACGGGATCGCGGGATCGATCCTGCGCAAAATCGGGGTGCCGGTAGACGATATCCGCCGGGACACGGAATCTTCCATAAACCGTCTGCCCCGGGTGGAGGGGGCCGCGACCGACGTGTATCTTTCCCAGGCAACGCGCAAGGTTTTTGACAATGCCTTTGCCGAAGCTGAAAAAATGAAGGACCAGTATGTCAGCGTGGAGCACGTGTTTCTGGCCTTAATAGATGATGCCGAAGGCGATATCGCCAAAATTATGAGCCGCTGCGGGATCCGACGGGATGCGGTTCTTAAAGTTCTCATGGAAATCCGGGGCAACCAGACCATCTGCGACCAGAACCCCGAGGATAAATACCAGGCCCTGCAGAAATACACCCGGGACCTGACCGAAATGGCCCGGTTGGGCAAACTCGACCCGGTCATCGGCCGGGACGAGGAGATCCGTCGCATCGCCCAGGTGCTGTCACGGCGCACCAAGAACAACCCGGTTCTTATCGGCGAACCGGGGGTGGGCAAGACCGCCATCGTGGAGGGCCTGGCCCGGCGCATCGTGGAAGGCGACGTGGCCGAATCCCTCAAGGACCGCAAACTCATGGCGTTAGACATGGGGTCTTTAGTGGCCGGGGCCAAGTACCGGGGGGAATTCGAGGACCGGCTCAAGGCCGTGGTCAAGGAAGTGGAGAAATCCGAGGGGAAAATCATTCTCTTTATCGATGAACTCCACACCCTGGTGGGTGCCGGGGCCGCCGAAGGGGCCATCGACGCCTCCAACATGCTTAAACCCTCCCTTGCCCGGGGGACCCTGCGGTGCATCGGTGCCACCACCATCACCGAATACCGCAAGCACATCGAAAAAGACGCGGCCCTGGAGCGCCGGTTCCAGCCGGTCATGACCCCCGAACCCACGGTGGAGGACAC
Organism: uncultured Desulfobacteraceae bacterium; assembly: GCA_964481615.1. Classification (GTDB taxonomy): domain Bacteria; phylum Desulfobacterota; class Desulfobacteria; order Desulfobacterales; family Desulfosalsimonadaceae; genus SURF-33. Next base: position 9,166 of record CAYZXZ010000083.1, read on the forward strand.
CATTTCCATCCTCCGGGGGCTCAAGCAGAAATACGAGGTCCATCACGGGGTCAAGATAAAGGATTCGGCCATTGTGGCGGCCGCCACCTTGTCGGAGCGCTATATCACCGACCGGTTCCTGCCGGACAAGGCCATTGATCTGATCGATGAATGTGCCTCGCGCCTGCGCATCGAGATCGACAGCAAGCCGGCGGAAATCGACGAGATCCAGCGCCGCATGACTCAGCTTGAAATCGAGCGGGAAGCCCTGAAAAAAGAAAGCGACACGGCATCCGTGGACCGGCTCTGCAAACTGGAAAAGGAACTGGAATCCCTCCGGGAGGAGTACCACCGATTAAACGCCCACTGGCAGAATGAAAAAGAGATCATCCAGGAGATCCAGGCCGTCAAATCAGATATCGAGCGGGTGGACGGGGAAGAGCAGAAGGCCGAAAGGGAAGGCAATCTGGAAAAAGTGGCCGAATTGCGCTACGGCCGGCGCAGTGAGCTGAAAAAGCGTCTTGAGGCCGCCAACACCCGTCTGGCAGACATCCAGATTCATCGAAAGATGCTCCGGGAAGAAGTCGATGCCGAGGATATCGCCGAGATCGTTTCCAAATGGACCGGGATCCCGGTGTCCAAGATGCTCGAAGGCGAGCGGGAAAAACTGGTGCACATGGAAGACCGGCTCCGGGCCCGGGTCATCGGCCAGGAAGAGGCCGTGATCGCCGTGGCCAACGCCGTGCGCCGGGCCCGTTCCGGGCTTCAGGACCCCAACCGGCCCATCGGGTCCTTTATCTTCATGGGTCCCACCGGCGTGGGCAAGACCGAGCTGGCCAAAGCCCTGGCCGAGTTTCTCTATGACAACGAACAGGCAATCGTGCGCATCGACATGTCCGAATACATGGAGAAACACGCGGTTTCCCGGCTCATCGGCGCGCCTCCAGGCTATGTCGGCTACGAAGAAGGCGGGTATCTGACCGAGGCGGTGCGGCGGCGGCCCTATTCCGTGGTGCTGTTCGATGAAATTGAAAAGGCCCATCCGGACGTGTTCAACGCCCTGCTCCAGATTTTAGACGACGGCCGTCTCACCGACGGACAGGGAAAAACCGTGGATTTCAAGAACTCCCTGATCATCATGACCTCCAACGTGGGCAGCCACATGATCCAGGAATACGGCCAGGAGCGGCGGAAGGAAATGGCGGAAAAGGTCATGCAGATTCTGCGGGCGAGCTTCAAGCCCGAATTTTTAAACCGCATCGACGAGACCATCATTTTCCACAACCTGACCACCGAGCAGATCCGGCAAATCGTTGATATCCAGATGACGCGGCTGACAAAACGGCTGGCCGACCGGGAGATCGGCATTGACCTGACCGATGACGCCAAGGACCTGCTGGCCCGGAAAGGCTATGACCCGGTCTATGGCGCCCGGCCCTTGAAGCGGACCATCCAGCAGATGATCGAAAACCCGCTCTCCATGCTGATCCTCAAGGGAGACGTCCCGGCCGGCGGCCATATCACGGCCCGGGCAGATGGAGAGGAAATCGTTTTCGAGGTCGCTTAAAATCCGTATTTTATCCCGTTGACATCCGTGACCCGGCCGTCGCCGACCTGATGACCAAACACAAAGCAGATACGCTGTTTCATCTCGCCTTTGTGGTCCATCCCATCCACGAC
>CAYZXZ010000083.1:10834-11886 GCA_964481615.1 uncultured Desulfobacteraceae bacterium
GGCATCAACGGCACCCGCAACATTCTGGAGGTGGCCAAAAAGGCGGGAATGCGGCATGTCATCGCAGTCAGCACCACCCTGGCCTACGGCGCGCACGCGGAAAACAGCAAAGCCAAAACCGTCCTCGGGTTCACTCCGCGATACACGTCCCGGCAGACCCTGAAGGCAACCCTAAAGGCCCGGCAGAAATGATCCGGCCCCGTAGGAAAGCCCCGGTTTCGGACGATGCAATTTCCTCCCCCCCGCTATCCCCTTGGGGAAGAAATCTCCAACAGTATCCACCCACGAGATCGGCGCGGCCTTGAGCATCGTTGCCACCGTAATTCTGGTTGTCATGGCCGGTCGGCACGGCGACGTCTGGCAAATCATCAGCTTCTGCATCTACGGCGCAAGCCTGATACTCCTTTACCTATCCTCCACTCTGTATCACGCATTTCCATGGGCCACGGTCAAAAAATGGTTCCGGCTCTTGGATCATTCGGCCATCTTCCTGCTCATCGCCGGAACCTATTCACCGCCGCTATTGATCGCCATGTGCGGTCCGTGGGGGTGGACCCTGTTCGGCCTGATCTGTGGCATGGCGGTCTTCGGCCTGATTTTTAAAATCGCCTTTATCGGCCGATATCCTTATGTTTCCATCGGAATATACGTCATGATGGGCTGACTGGCGATCATCGCCGTCAAACCCATGCTCGAACTCCTGCCGCCGGGGCTGTTTTTCTGGCTCATGCTCGGAGGTTTCTTTTACACCTTCGGCGTTCTTTTTTACGCCTGCCGGAAAATCCCCTATCACCACGCGATATGGCATGTCTTTGTCCTGCTGGGCAGCGCCGCGCATTTTACGGATATGTTCCTGCATCTGACCATCGCGTAAAAACCGGGTCCGCCCCGCAAGTATTGCTCTTCAGATCAAATTTCCCCGCTTTCTTCATATTCTGAAAATCGATATGATATCCGGAATGAAAAAATAAATGTTTGCAAAACGCATCCAAAAAGATTTATTCCATTTCTAAATCAAATGTGTTATAATATGCTCACCATCAAGGAGGTGG
>CAYZXZ010000084.1:0-11827 GCA_964481615.1 uncultured Desulfobacteraceae bacterium
AAAGGAGTTTACACCATTTTTAACTTTTCCGCCGCGTAGCGGCTTCGTTCAACAAACGGAAAGAGGATGTTGACATGACGGAATTTAATTATCAGCCGATGTTTCCGCTGCCGCAAGCCGATGACACGCCATACCGCCGACTGACCGGCGATCATGTGCAAATGGATAAGTTTGACGGAATGCCAATCATCCGCGTGGATGCTCATGGCCTGGAAATGCTGGCTGAAGCCGCCTTTACGGATGTGGCTTTTCTCTATCGGACCGCCCATCTTCAACAATTGTCCGATATTGTTAATGATCCGGAAAGTTCAGATAATGACCGATTCGTGGCCGAAGAAATGCTCAAAAACGCCGCGATCGCGGCCGAAGGGGTTTTCCCCATGTGCCAGGATACGGGGACGGCCATCATTATCGGCAAAAAAGGCCAGCGGGTCTGGACCGGCATTGATGATGAGGCGGCCCTGGCCAAAGGAGTTTTTAACGCCTACACGAATAATTTCCTCCGCTATTCCCAGCTGGCGCCCCGGTCCATGTATGAAGAGGCCAATACCGGCTGCAACCTGCCAGCGCAGATCGATCTCTATGCCACCAACGGAGAAACATATGAATTTCTCTTTATCGCAAAAGGGGGAGGGTCGGCCAACAAGACCTTTCTTTTTCAGGAAAATCGATCGGTGCTCAATCCGCAAACCCTGGAGACGTTTTTAACCCGAAAATTGAAAGCCATTGGAACCGCCGGTTGCCCGCCGTATCATCTTGCCGTGGTCATCGGCGGCACATCCGCCGAAGCCGTTCTCAAAACCGTCAAGCTTCTGTCCGCCGGATATCTGGACGGCCTTCCCACATCGGGAAATCCGCTCGGACATGCCTTCCGGGACCCTGACCTCGAAAAGCGGCTTCTGGACATATCCAGCGCCATCGGCATCGGCGCCCAGTTCGGCGGAAAATATTTCTGCCATGACGCGCGTGTGGTCCGAATGCCCAGGCACGGCGCGTCTTGTCCCATCGGCATCGGTATCAGTTGCAGCGCCGACCGGAACATCCGGGGAAAAGTTACCGCCGATGGGATTTTTCTAGAGCAACTGGACCGGAACCCGGCGCGGTTCCTGCTGGTATCGTCTGGAATGGAAGCAAAAATAGTGCGGATTGATTTAAACCGGCCCATGGATGAGATCCGCGAAGAATTGGGCCGGTGCCCGGTGGCTACCCGCCTACTGCTGGACGGCGATATCGTGGTGGCCCGGGATATCGCCCACGCAAAGCTTTACGAGCAGTTGAAAAAAGAAGGCGATCTCCCCGCCTATTTCAGGGAACATATCATTTATTACGCGGGTCCGGCCAAAACCCCGAAGGGCCATGCTTCGGGTTCCTTTGGACCCACCACCGCCGGTCGTATGGATACTTACGTCGCGGAATTTCAGAAACACGGCGGGTCGCTGGTGATGCTGGCCAAGGGGAACCGTTCCAGACAGGTGACCGAAGCGTGTAAAACATACGGCGGCTTTTACTTGGGTTCCATCGGCGGACCTGCGGCCCGCCTGGGACGGGACTGTATCACCCGCGTGGAGGTGCTGGCCTATCCAGAACTGGGAATGGAAGCTGTTTTCAAGATTACCGTCAGAGATTTTCCCGCGTTTATCATAATTGACGACAAGGGGAATGATTTTTTCAACGGACTGCTGTCGGAGGTGTGACCGGGCCTTGGTAGCGGCGGATATGTGGCCGTGATCGATCTTTTCACCATCGAACAGAGAGGGGCCGATGAGACGCTTAAAAGGTTATTATCACGATCTTGTTGAATTTCTCGACAAGGGAGTCTGGCTGAATCCGCCGGACGCGCATCGGTTAAGGGTTCTGGCGTATCAGGTGGGCCGGATTCTGCTACTTACCCTTCGTGGCCTTCAAAACCAGGTGATTCTGCTGCGGGCAGCGGCCCTGTCCATCAGCACCCTTCTGGCTGTCGGTCCTTTTCTGGCCTTGGCTTTTATCGTGCTCAAAGGTCTTGATGTCCACACCCAGCTGGAGCATGCCCTGATCCATTACCTGACCGCCGGCCAGGAAGATCTGAGCCAGCGGATCATTGATTATATTTCAAATACCGATTTTTCGGCCCTTGGCGCCATCGGCACCGCGGTGCTGGTATATGCCGTGATCATGATGCTCAGCAACGTGGAGCAGACTCTAAACAAAATCTGGGGCATCACCCGCAGTCGGAATATTTTTCGAAAAATCACCAACTATACCACGGTTCTGATATTCGGCCCGCTGTTCATCGCCGTTTCCACGGCCATGCTGGCTTCCTTTTCCTCCACCACCGTGGTTCAGGCCCTGACGCAATACAGTCTCTTTGAGCGGTTTTTCGTTCTCTTTAAAACCATAATCCCCCACGTGGGTCTCTGGATCGGCCTGACCGCCATGTATGTCCTGCTTCCAAATACACGGGTCCGTTTCGTGCCGGCGCTGATCGCGGCCATCATCTGCGGAAGCGCGTGGGAGACCGCTTTCAGCGTTTATACGGAATTCAACATCGGCCTGACCCGTTACAATAAGATTTACGGGACCTTTGCGGCACTGCCGGTTTTCATTATCTGGCTGTATATAAGCTGGATTATCGTTCTGCTCGGGGCACAGCTTGCCTATGCCATTCAGAACGTGAAAACACACCAGCAGGATGTCAAGGCGGATGACTACGGGTATGACCAGGTCGAACAGATGGCCGTAGCCGTCATGGTAAGCATCTGCGAACGATTTACCCGGTGCCTTCCCCAGATGACGGCCGAACAGATGTCGAACACCCTTTCCATTCCCCTGCGATTGATTGACGAGATCGCCACCCGGCTTTGCGAAGGTGGATTGCTGGTGGAAATTTACGGTGACGAAACCCTGTATTATCCAACCATAAACCCATCTGATATAAGTGTTTTGGATATTTTCAGGGTCATGCGGCGGTCCAAAGAAACCGTCTGGCGGGTCGGGGAAAAATCATATAATAAAATATTTTCTGAATTGATGGAAAATCGGAAAACCCTTGAAGTCGAACATCTCGGGAAGATCTGCATGACGGACTTGATCACGAGGAGCGCATCGGTTGGCACATCGTAAAGGTATTAAAATCCTCCTGACCGGTCTGCTGGTGCTGTTTTTCCTGATTCCCCCCATGACCGCAAGTGCGGAACGCGAAGGCCAGTGGTTCCGTATCCAGGCATTTCAGTTCAAGGGCGTCGACCAGGTGGACGAATATGACCTGCTGGAGGCCATGGCCATCAAACCTCCGCCGTCGTGGAAATTTTGGGCGACCCAGCCGGTGGTGAGCCCCCAGGAACTCCAGGACGACGCCATCCGTATCCGTCAATTTTACCATGATCAAGGGTTTTACCAGGCGGATGTGACCTATGAAGTCATCTCTGCGGATCTGCTGCGGTTTTTTCGCTATATTTACGATGTCGATGAAATTATGGATGTTTTGCGTCTCGATGCGCCGCGGGATGAAGCCGCCATCCGTGACGGCCGGGTGATTTTCAGGATTGTCGAGGGTGACCCGGTCACCATCGGCAATATCAACCTGGACTATTTGTGCGAAATTGAAACCGTTGCGCCACCTGAGCTTGCCGAAATTCAGCCCGGTCGCCTGTTCAACAGGCAGGCCTACGAGGATTCAAAGGATCTCATCCGGAAAATACTGGGCAACCAGGGGTATCCCTTTGCCGCGATTCAAGGCGGCGCTTTGGTGGATCTCAACCGGATGGTTGTCGATATCACCTATGAAATCGATCCCGGTCCCCGCTGCTATTTCGGGGATATTCATATCACCGGCCACGAAGACTATGTCTATCCCCAGGTCATCCTGCGGGCTTTGCGTTTCCGTTCGGGGGAACAGTACAACGCGGAAAAACTCGATGACAGCCGCTCAAACCTTTTTTCTCTTAACGTGTTCAGCACGGCCCTGATCACCACCGGGGAAATGGATCCCGAAACCAATACCGTACCGATTCATGTTCAGGTCCGGCCGAGACAACAGCACGGCATCCGGGCCGGTATCGGTTACGGCACCGAGGACCGCCTGAGGCTTCAGAGCGCCTGGAGCTACCGGAACCTGACCGGACATGCCGACCGGTTGACCATCCAGGCCCGGCGTTCCGAAATCAGGGAAAATATCAAGGGGGAATACCGGGTGCCGTTTTTTTTAGGCCATCGAAACGACCTGATTACTGAAGCCGGCCTCGAGCGGGAAAAAGAAATCTATTACACCCTCCGGAAGGTTTTCACAGAGGTCAACATCAACCGTCGTATCGATCCGGAATGGTTTACGAACCTCGGTTACAATCTTGAAGTCAACCGCCTCGACGACATCAAAACCGGTTTTGACGATGATATCAGCGTCTCCGGCCAAGAGGATTACCGCGTGTCCGCCGTCAGGGCGGGCATCGGGTATAATTCCTTGAATGACGATCTGCATCCCTCATCGGGTCGGAGCATTCTGGTCTCCATGGAAACCGCCACGGCTTATCTGGCGTCGGAAATCGATTATTTCAAGCCGATCGTGGATGCCAGGATTTTTTTCCCGCTCAATGACAAGATGGTGCTGGGCAGCAGAGTCCGTTTCCGAACCATCCAGGAAACCCGTGACACGGACTATATCCCGATTTTCAAGCGGCTTTTTCTCGGCGGCAGCAAGTCCGTCCGTGGGTATGATTATCAGCAGCTTCCGGTGCTCGATAGCGAAGATTATGCCGTTGGCATCGGCGGATTGTCGTCGTTTGACGGAAACGTCGAACTGCGATTTCCTGTTTTCAGGGATTTTGCAGGCGTCGCGTTTCTGGATATGGGTGTTTTAGATGACCGTTCCTACGGTCTGGATTTCAAAAAGATGCGCTATACCTGTGGTTTCGGACTGCGTTATGACACGATTCTGGGGCCGATTCAGCTGGATGTGGGATATAAGCTCAATCCGCCCAGGACCCACGAAACGGATATCTCCGAGGTCGTGCGTTTTGTCGACATAAAACGATGGGGGTTCCATTTCAATATCGGGCATGCATTTTAAGGACCGCGCCCGGGAAGAAACGGGGACCGTCAACATTCAGGAGGCGCGGATTAACGGGCGATATGGATCAACCGATGGATGAAAAAGTCCTAAAAACAAGGATAAGATCATGGATCCGCGGGACTCTGTGGGTCCTGGCAACCCTGCTGGCCGTTTATGCCGGCGTCTTTGTCTGGCTGCAGACGGATTCCGCGCTCCAGGTATGTAAGCGCCTGATCATCACCGCCGTCGAAAACAACCTCGAAGCGACATGTCGCATCGACGGCATCAGCGGGAATTTAATGGGAGATCTTGAGTTTAACGGTGTTTCGTTGCGGCCCGGTTCAGACGGCCCCCTTCTGCTGACCGCGGATCGCATGCGCGTTCGTTTTTCCTTGTTGCCGCTGCTGGCTGGCAAGATATGGATATCGAATGTCGAGATCCACGGCGCAGGCGTAAATGTCGAAAAGACCGGAGATGAAATATGGAATTATGAAGCTCTGGCCCCGACAGACCGTGTCAAAAGAAAGCGTTCAGCTGGTTTTTTTTCCATTGATATCCATCAAATCAGTATTGCCGATGCTATTTTTTCCGTTGCCAGACCGGCAGGCAACCAGGAGATGATTCGTCGGGCCGTTCCTTTTGAATGCAGTGGTGCGCTGTTTGTCGGCCGGGAAATATCGGGCCGCATCGGGCATCTCGCCTTTCGCATGGATGATCCTCATGTGGTCATTACCGACGGTTCCGGGAATGTCCGGTTTGATCCGGATACCGGCAGTCTCGAGATCAGGAAAGGCCGGCTGACCGGGGAAGGATCCATCATTGAAATGGACGGCCGGTTGATGACCGCCGGTGCGTCACCGTTCGTGGATATCCGTTCAAAGATCACGGCCCTGTCCCTGGGCGAGATCGGGCGGGCGATAAATCTTGAAGTTGTCGATACCGGCGCTGTTAACGGCGCGATTGCTGTCAAAGGGACGCTAAATGATCTAAACTGCCTGGCGGACCTTGAGATGGGAGGGAGCCGGCTGCGGGCCGAAGGCGCCATCGGCGTTGATGACAATCGTATCGTGACGATGGATTTTTCGGGCCGCCTGAAGGATGTGGATCCGGGTGTTGTCCCGGTGCCCGGTTTTGCCGATTTTGCCGGAAACATAAATGCCGAAGCAACGGTCCAGGGACGCTATTGCCGCGAAGATGGTTTTTCAGGCAATGTTGGTGTGGATCTGGGGCCTTCCCGGCTGGGCGGATACGACATCAGCGCCGCATCCATGCGGGTTACTGCCGAAGGCCCGGATCTTGCGGTGGAGACATTTACGATCGATACACCTTACGGCCGGGCCGAGGGCCGTTTCGAGGCACTCGGTCTTTTCTCCCCGGAAGAGGGTGTGTACGCTGATCTGGAATTGATGGCCGGCGGCGTGGACCCGTCCCTGTTTTTTCAGGATCAGGGTCTTACAGGCGATCTTAATCTTTCACTCCATGCCGGGATTACTCTTCCCGAGGATTTCGATCTCACACACACCAGCGGCCGTATCAATGTCCGGATTCTGCCGTCCGCGTTCATGGATCTTAATGTTCATGGGGGGGATATGGAAGCCGCATGGTCCGGAGATCAAATCGACCTTGAACGGTTTGCCATCAGCGGCGATGCCGGAGAAATGACAGCGTCCGGCGCCGGATCATGGCGGGAAAGATCATATCGTGGCGATGTCGCTGCAACGCTTTCGGATTTGAAAATCATTGCTCCGGTCATCGAAAATTATACGGATGATGGCGATCTTTCCGGAAGAGCCTCTCTGGTCGCCACCGTGGCCGGAGCAGACGGCCGGTTGGACCTGGACGCTGAAATCCGGGGCAGTGGGATCTTTTTTCAGGATATTTCGGCGGATATGCTCGATGTTGACGGCCGCTGGCAGGGCGCGCGGGAAGATTTCGCCCTTTCGATGGATGTTTCCGGTCAGGATGTGCGGTATAAAGACGTTCGGATTTCCGCGCTTGATATGAGTTCCACATGGTCGCCCGTTTTGGCCGATATCGACCTGACGGTAAACGCGGCTTCCGGTGAACATCTGGTCCTGTCCGGAAAGGTGGCGGACTGGGCCGGCCCGGTACGGAAAATCACGCTGGACCGCATCATGTTCACTTCTGATAATCTTCCTTCACTCGTATCCGAGCGTCCGGTGGATATCGTCATATCCGGCGACCGGGTGGTCCTTGAGTCATTGAGGCTGACTTCCATTGATGCGTCTTTGGAAGCCGGCGGCATGTTCGGTTTTGCGCGGCCCAATACCCTTTCCGCCGAACTGGTGCTTCAGAATTTCAATCTACAGATGATCCGCGGTTTTTTTAAGAGCGGCCAAGCGGTAAGTGGCCGAGTGACCGCCGATGTAGATCTTTCCGGTTTTGCCGATGATCCGATGATAACCCTTTCGGCGAAGCTTGAAGGCGCGAAATACAATAAATTCGTGATATCAGAAGCCCGCATCCGATCCGCATATCGGGATGCAAGGGCCGAAATGGAAGTTTCTGTTTTCAGTCCCGGCGGCAAACTTATGGATGCCGGGGGGACGGTTGCCTGCCGGCTGGCGTTGTATCCGTTCAGCTTCTCCTTTGCTCCTGAAACCCTGGTCCTGTCGGCCGCAGTGGAGGACCTGCCGATCCGGGAGCTGGCGGCATTCTGGAAGACTGCGGAGGATATGACTGGAAAGGTATCCGCGCGCGTCAATATCGAGGGATCTACCGAACAACCGGTTTTTGATGCGTCGGTTGTGATTTCGGATGTCGCGTACCGGAAGTTCAGGCTTTCCAATGCAACGCTGTCGGCGGCGTATCAGGAAGAAAACCTCCGGTTGCAGGCGGTCGGCTACATTCAGGAACACAAGGTGGTGGATGTGGGTGGGTCTGTTCCGATGCGACTGTCCCTGTGGCCCTTCGGATATGAACCCGGCCCTGAAGGCATGCAAATTCTTGTGGATGTCGATGGCCTCGATATCGCCGATATCGACGCGCTGATCAGGAATCCCGAATACGGTATCACCGGCATTGTTCAACTGACGGCAGAGGTGGGCGGAACCATTAACCATCCCTTCGTCAAGGGAGGACTCATTCTGAGAGAGGGAACGCTTCTTCTCAAGCCGCAGCGATTGTTTTACAAGAGCCTGGAGGCGGATCTGCGGTTCGACCCGGATATCATCGAAATCAAAGAGATCCGGATCGCCGAAGATGCGGCCGGCGCCCTCTCGCTCAAGGGGGTGATCCATCATGAGGGCTTTGCGCCCGGTAAATTTGATATCCATGCGAAGGGCAGTGAGATTCAGGTGCCGTTTCATGCCGGAGTGACGGGCCGGATGAACCCGGACCTTAGGTTTCATGGGGCCTGGGATGCGCCGGCCGTTACGGGCAACGTCATGATTTCCCAGGGCCGCATCAACCTGGATGTTCTGTTTTCACGGCAGCCCTCGGAGATCAAAGTGGTGCAACCGGTGGCCGATGATAACGGGGTATTCCGGATTCGCGATGAAACTCCGCCGACACTTGCCTTTGTTAATCCCCTGAGAGCGGATGTGACCATAACGGTTCCAGGCAATGTCTGGCTGCGGGGCAAGGATGAGTCTATCGAGATCAGGGGGAACGTGAATCTGACCAAGGCGCCGGGCCGGTCTTTTATCGTTTACGGGCCGATCTACGCCGTACGGGGAACCTACCAGTTCCGGGGCAAGCTTTTTACAATCACCAGAGGCGAATTGAATTTCATCGGCCGGGAGGTCATTGACCCTCCATTAGACATCCAGGCCGAAACCCGTATCGGCGATGTCCGGATCATTATTTATCTGACCGGAACCTATGAAAAGCTGGCCATGAGGTTTGAAAGCGACCCGCCGATGGATGATGTCGATATTATATCCTATCTGATTTTCGGCCGCCCCCAGGCGTCATTGACCGAGGGAGAGAGCTTCAGGGCAGGGGAGGCGGCCTTGGCCATCACCGGCCAGCTCGCCGCGGACGAACTCAGGGACATTCTGGGAGATCGGTTCCGTATCGATTATATCAATATCGGCTCTGGCAGCGGTGGGTTTCAGCACGGGTCACTATCAATGGGGAAATACTTGACTCCCCGTGTGTTTGTCATTTACAGGCACTCATTTGCCTCGGAAGAGCCCCAGCAGGTGGAAGTCTATTACGAAATCAACCGCAATTTCAGTCTGGAAACCCAAGTCAATGATGAAAAAACATTGGCTGTCGATCTGATTTGGAAGTACGAATTCTGACCAGGTCAATCGACGGGTTGGAAATACTGCTTTTCCGCGCCATATTTCGTGCAGACCCAATTTTGACCGGCCGGCCCGACGCGGAATATGGAATTTGTCTTTGCCGTTTGGTCCCAAGGTCCTGATAATATATTAGTTTTTTTATCATCAAAATAAAGGGGGGGCGTCATGAGTTCAAAACCATTGCAATTATCAATAGAGGGCGACGTGGCCAGAATATTGTTAAACCGGCCGGAGGTTCACAATGCATTGAGCATTGAATTGTCCGATATGCTGGTGGATGCCATCCAGACGATAAAAAAATCGACCGCCATCAAATTTGTTGTCATCAGAGGGGCGGGGAAATCATTTTGCGTTGGCGATGATATCACGGAAATGTTGCGATGGGGCGATGATGAGTTCGGAAAAAGCACACAGGGCGCCAACGGTGTGATGCGCCGGGTTCGCATTTATCAGGATATGGCAAATTCATTGGAAGAGCTGGACAAAATGACCATCAGCGCCGTGGATGGGTATGCCGTGGGCGGCGGTCTTGAAATTACCATGGCCTGCGATTTTGTGATTGCCACCCAACGAGCCCGATGGGGTATGCCGGAAGTTGACAGCGGCATCACGCCGGGATGGGGTGGCACCACTCGGATGGCCCGCTACATCGGTAAACGGCGGACCAAGGAAATTAATATCATCAGTGCATTGATGTCTGCAGAACGCGCAGTGGACTGGGGACTCTGGAACCGCGTTGTGGCGGATGACAAACTGGATGAAGAAGTTGAAGCATTGATTGAAGTACTTCGTGCGAAAAACCAGCAGGCATGCCGTCAGTTGAAGTTTATTATTAACCGCGGGTGTGAGACGGACCTTTATACCGCCCATGGTTTTGAAATGTTATCTGGCGGGTTAAGCGGTGTGGTGAACGGATTCTGGGAAGTGGCGGACGCGGACCAGGGCAAAGGCGTGGCTGATTTTGAAAAAAAAGGAGAACTGTGGAAAAAACGCCGGGCCTTGTCTAAAAATTTCTGGGCTGAATGATCGGATTAGGCCCTGACTTTTCAAAAATTTTCTATAACCCGCGCAACGCAAGCGCGCCGGTGAGAATAATCATGGAAAAAAAGAATTTACACATTATTGATTGGTTGTTGTCAGAGGGCAGATCCATTGCAACGAAGACTTATACTGAATTTGATTCCTTTCGGCAGGCTTTTTACAGAGAATCAGAATCATGGGAAGCCCCGGTGGACAGGGCGGTGGTTGGCGGGGCTATCTCGGACTGTATTGCTTTTGCTTTTGCGGCTAGCTATTGTTCCGCTTTGCAGTGCCTTGTACCGGCTCTTCCTAAAAATGCAATCACCTGTTTTTGTATTACAGATGAGGGGGGAGGGCACCCCCGCGCAATCAAATCACAGCTTGTGCCTTTGTTCAATAATGCTGATCAGGGGAATACATTTACCTTAAATGGTAAAAAAAAGTATATCACCTGTGCAGAGGAAGCGGACCTGTTTCTGGTGGCAGCATCAGACGGGGTCAGAGACGATGGCAAAAACAGTATTCGGATGATGAAGATAGCCAGCAAAACGCCGGGGATCAGGATTGTTCCCATGAAAGACCTCCATCTGGTGCCGGAAATCAGCCACGGTGAGTTAATATTCACTGATGTTAATATTTTTGAGACGGATCTGCTTCCGGGTGACGGCTATATCGATTATATCAAGCCGTTTCGAACAATAGAGGACCTGCATATATCCGCCGGCATCCTGGGATATTTATTCAGGAATGCATGCAAATATGACTGGGGCACAGACATTAAAGAAAGTATCCTGGGTCGTATCGTATCTATCAGAACCCTTGCATTAAGCAGCCCCGATGCGCCCGAGGTTCATATTGTCACTGGTGATGTGTTAAGACAGATAAAGGATTTGTTTAAGCAACTTGAATTTTGCTGGGAAAAAGTGGGCGGAGAAGCAAAACAGGCCTGGGACAGGGATAAAACACTCATGAATATCGCTGATAAGGCGAGGGCCAGGCGGTTGCAGACTGCATGGGAATTTTATGAAGAAAGGAGAGCATGATGACATTTCAGAGTATACAAACTGAGGTAAACGATGAAAAAGTCGGCATACTTATATTAAACCGGCGAGCGGTTCTGTAAATTAAATTGTGTATCTGCTCATGTTTCTATAAGTCGACAATTGTAAAACCCTTCACCTGTTCATAGCTTTTTTTATTGTCATGTGCAACCTCCAATCGGCATACATACAGGGTAACCGGTAAATTAACCCCATCTTCACAGGCGTAATTTTCCATGTCATGATGTCGTCAAATAAAACAGCAAAGGAGACGACAGTCATGACAGCAGATCTTTCCCGCGAAGCCGAGCTTGCCGAAAAACGCCGGTATTGGAAACAACATATCGACGAATGGCGGGCCGGCGGACAGACACAGGTCAGTTACTGCCGAAACCATCACTTATGCCGGCATCGATTTCAATACTGGAAAAAGCGATTTCACGCGCCGGAGCCACCGCCAACCTTTATTG
>CAYZXZ010000085.1:0-11632 GCA_964481615.1 uncultured Desulfobacteraceae bacterium
CTCTAAAACAGCGGAAGCAAAAGAAGCCAAGCTGGCTGACCCCATCTGGGCTTCGATTGATCCTGCAACCCAGGAACTGATCGCCCGGGCCCAGAAGCTGGGCATTGACACGGTTTTTGACCGGGCGGTGCAAATGAAGCCCTGTAATATCGGTATCCAGGGCATTTGTTGTAAAAATTGCGCCATGGGCCCCTGCCGTCTGCCTTTGCTCAAAGGAGGCCTCGAAGGCGAGGACACCCGCAAAGGACTTTGCGGCGCTACGCCCAATACCATTGCAGCTCGCAACTTTGCCCGTATGGTTGCCGCCGGAACAGCGGCCCACTCCGACCACGGCCGAGCCGTGGCCGAGGTCTTCATGTCTGCGGCACGTAAGGAGACCAACGCCTACAAAATCAAGGATGTCGGCAAGCTGCTCTCTATCGCCCCCCATTTTGGTGTGGCCGTCACTGTGGAAGTTGACGGTGAGGTAAAAGACCGCGATGTTGATGAGATCGCCTTGGAAGTGGGTGAAAAAGCCCTTGGTGAATGGGGCAAAGCTGAGGGCGAGCTTCACTACTTGAAACGGGCGCCGGCCCCGTTGTATGAAAAATGGACCAAAGCCGGCGTCAAACCGCGTAATATCGACCGCGAGATCGTCGAGACAATGCACCGTACCACCATCGGCGTGGACCAGGATTATAAAAACATTGTCAAGCAGTGCACCCGCTGCTCTCTGGCCGACGGCTGGGGCGGCTCCATGATGGCCACCGACCTTCAGGACGTCATGTTCGGCACCCCCCACCCGTTGCAATCCGAGGCCAATTTAGGCATCATGAAGGAAGACCACGTCAACATCATCGTCCATGGCCATGAGCCGGTGCTTTCGGAGATGATCGTGGCCGCCAGCCTGAAACCCGAAATCATCGCATACGCCAAGTCCAAGGGCGCCAAGGGGATTCAACTGGGCGGCATCTGCTGCACCGCCAACGAGATTTTTCAGCGTCATGGCGTGCCCCAGGCCGGTACCTACCTTCAGCAGGAGCTGGCCATCATCACCGGCGCCTGCGACGCCATGGTGGTCGATGTTCAGTGTGTTTTCCAGAACCTGGCCAATGTGGCCAAGTGCTTTCACACCAAGCTGATCACCACCCATCCCATCGCCAAGATGGAGCAGGATAACGTCGTGCACATCGAGTTCGACGAGCACCATGCCATAGAAGATGCCGAAAAGATCATCCGCATGGCCATCGACAATTTCCAGAACCGCGGCAGCGAAATCATGATTCCCCAGTACAAGGCAACAGCCATCGGCGGCTTCAGCGTGGAGTCCATTCTATACCACCTTGGAGGCACCTTCCGCGGCACTTATTATACATTGAACGATAACATTATCAACGGCCGCATCCGCGGCGTGGCCGGGGTGGTGGGATGCAACAACGCGAGATCCCGCCACAACGAAGCCCACATTACCGTGGTCAAGGAACTGATCAAAAATGATGTCCTTGTCCTGACAACCGGCTGCAACGGCATCGCCTGCGCCATGCACGGCCTGCTGACGCCGGAAGCCGCCGCTGTTTACTGTGGTCCGGGATTGACCGAAATCTGTGAGACCGTCGGTATTCCGCCAGTGCTGCACCTTGGTTCCTGCGTGGACAACAGCCGGATCCTGCTGGCCGCCACCGAGGTGGTCAAGGCGGGCGGCCTGGGGAAAGATCTGTGCGACCTGCCCGCGGCCGGTTCGGCTCCCGAGTGGATGAGCGAAAAGGCCATCGCCATCGGCCAATATTTTGTCTCCTCCGGCGTCTACACGGTCTTTGGTCTGTACCTGCCCACCTCCGGCGCGCCGGTGTTCCACGACTATCTCTCCAAGGAGATAGAAAAACTCTACGGCGGCAAGTGGGATCTGGAGGCCGATCCCATCAAGCACGCCCACAAGATGATCGCCCATATCGATGCCAGGCGCAAGGCTCTGGGCATTGACAAGGCACGGGAGCGGGTGCTCATGGATATGGCCGACCGCCAGGCCCTGCAGGCATAACCGAGTTTTTTACCTTAATTTAATATAAATCCTCAACGAAGGAGGAACGCATGTCAAAATTAATCGCATTTGCTGCCATTCAGGGTGGCTATAAAGTCGTATCAACGGTTGAAGGGGAATACCGGAGGGCTCTGGAAAGCTATAACGCGGATACCAAGGTTCAGTTCCCCAATACGGGCTATTACCTGCCCGTGATCTATTCACTGACCGGGATGAAGGTGGAAACCCTTGAAGACATGAAAAAACCCCTTGCATTCGCGCGCAAGCTTCTGCCGCCCCATGTAAAGGGGCGGCACCACCTGCCGTATCTGGGGC
Source organism: uncultured Desulfobacteraceae bacterium (assembly GCA_964481615.1). Lineage (GTDB taxonomy): Bacteria > Desulfobacterota > Desulfobacteria > Desulfobacterales > Desulfosalsimonadaceae > SURF-33. Next base: position 2,333 of record CAYZXZ010000085.1, read on the forward strand.
CCCTTCTGGATGCGGGGATGGCGGCTATTCTCGCCTTTGAAATTCAGGAGGCCCTGCGGATTGTAAGGGAACCTGATTTTTATATTGCTCAAGAAGACCCGGACATCGAAGCCGGCAAAATCTGGGTGGGTCCGGCCGATGACATCATCCTGCGGAAACGCGGGGTGGAGTTCGTGGACGGTTCCGCGCCCGGGTTTGCCGCCATTGTCGGCGCGGCCCCGAACCCGGAAATCGCCAAGATGATCGTGGAAGACTATCAGAAACGGAATCTCTACATCTTCTGCGCGGCCCGGCACAACGGAACGTCGGTCATCGAACAGCTTATCAAGGCCGGAGTACAGATCGGCTGGAACACTCGTATCGTTCCCTTCGGTCCGGACATCTCCTCGGCGGTGTTCGCCCTGGGATTCGCCAACCGTGCCGCCATGGCCTTCGGCGGCGTTCAGCCCGGCGACTACAAGAAGATCCTGCATTATAACAAAGAACGCGTCTTTGCCTTTGTCAACGCCCTAGGCGATATTGGCACCGAATGGGGCGTGGCCGCCGCCGGTTGCGTCAACTGGGGTTTTCCGACCTTGGCGGACACGGATATTCCCGAAATCCTGCCCACCGGCCTCTGCACCTACGAGCACGTGGTGGCCAATGTGTCGCACGACGAGATCGTTCAGCGGTCCGTCGAAGTTCGAGGCCTTAAAGTCACGGTCTCCCAGATCGACATCCCCTGTTCCTTCGGTCCGGCCTACGAGGGCGAGCGCGTGCGGGGACAGGACCTGTTCTGCCAGATGGGCGGCGGCAAGACCCAGTGCACCGAGCTGGTCAAGATGGCCGATATGAAGGAAATCGAAGACGGCAAGGTCGTTGTCGTCGGTAAGGATATCCCCGATATGAAGGAAGGCGAAACCCTTCCTCTGGGCATTTATGTCCAGATCGCCGGCCGGGAGTTCCAGGCGGATTTTGAGCCGATCCTGGAACGACAGATCCACCATCTCATCAATTATATCCAGGGCATCATGCATATCGGTCAGCGCGATATTGCCTGGATCCGCGTGAGCAAGGGGGCTATCGAAAAAGGATTCACCTTAAAGGATATCGGCGTGGTGCTGCATGCCAAGATGCATCAGGATTTTGGCAAGGTGTTAGACAAGGTTCAGGTTACCCTTTATACCGATAAGAAGGATGTGGACAAGCTGACCGAGCGGGCCCGGGCCGAATACAAGATGCGGGATGAGCGGGTGGAGAAAATGCGGGATGAGGATGTTGAAATTTTTTACTCCTGCACCCTTTGCCAGTCATTCGCTCCCAACCATGTCTGCTCCGTCAGCCCAGAACGGACGGGCCTTTGCGGCGCATACAACTGGATGGACTGCAAGGCGTCCTATGAAATCAACCCCACCGGCCCGAACCAGCCGATCCAGAAGGGCGAATGCCTGGATCCGCGCCTGGGTCAGTTCAAGGGCGTCAATGAATTCATTTACAAGGCATCCCGGGGCGCGGTGGAAAGCTACAACTTCTACTCAATGGTCCATAACCCCATGACCACTTGCGGTTGCTGCGAATGCATCGCGGCTATGCTGCCGTCCTGCAACGGCATCATGTCCGTCGGCCGGGATTATACCGGTGACACCCCGTCCGGTATGAAGTTCACCACCCTGGCGGGCGTCATGGGAGGCGGGGCTTCTTCTCCGGGATTTGTGGGTCATTCCAAATTCAACATCACTCAGAAGAAGTTCATTCGGGGCGATGGCCCCAAGGATAAGGAAGAAGGCGGTATCCTGAGACTGGTATGGCTGCCGAAGATGCTCAAGGAAGAGCTCAAGGAAAGAATTGAGAAGCGCGGCAAGGAACTCGGATATCCGGATTTCTATAACATGATCGCAGATGAGACCGTGGGCACCACCGAAGAAGAGATTATGCCTTTTCTGCAGGAAAAAGGACATCCGGCCCTTTCCATGGATCCGATTGTCGGGTAAGGCGGTATTTTAAGATGAGCGCATGCCGGGGCGGTTTTCGCCCCGGCATAAGCGGACAACAACAATTTATTTAAGAAATTTGAATTTAAGGATATAAGGAGACAAAAATGGCATTAACCGGCATTCAGATATTCAAACTCCTCCCGCAGACCAACTGCAAGGAGTGCGGCGTCCCCACGTGTCTCGCATTTGCCATGAATCTTGCATCCGGAAAGGCGGAGTTAGACAGCTGCCCGTATGTATCGGATGAGGCCCGTGAAAAACTTGCCGAAGCCTCTGCACCTCCCATCCTTCCGGTGGAAATCGGAAAAGGGGTTCGCAAGCGGACCATCGGTGGTGAAACCGTGATGTATCGGCATGAAAAGACATTTTACAACCCTACGACCATTGCCGTAAAAGTCGCATCCAACATCAAAGAAGCGGATTTAAAGGCGAAACTGAAAATCTGGAACGCATTTCAGTATGAACGGGTCGGCCTCAACCTCCGTCCTGAACTGGTGGCGGTGGAAGATGTGAACGGCGATGCGTCCGCGTTTGCCAAAGTGGCCAAAACCATCGCGGAAACATCCGAATTCAATCTGATCCTCATGACCGAGAAAACAGATGTCATGAAGGCGGGTGTTGAAGTAACCAAGTTCAAAAGGCCCCTCATGTATGCGGCCACTGCAGCCAATGCTGATGAATTCGGCGCCCTGGCCAAGGAAAATGAGCTGCCTCTGGCCGTGAAGGCCGAATCCGTCGAGGCATTGATTCCCCTGACCGACAAGCTGGCGGGAATGGGGATCAAGCGGCTGGTGATCGATTCCGGATCCCGGGAAGTCAAGCAGGCCTTTGCCGACCAGGTGGCCATCCGCCGGGCCGCGCTCAAAGGAGGCAATCGTTCCCTGGGATTCCCCACCATCGCCTTCCCGTGCGAGATGACATCCAATCTGGACATGGAGACATTGATCGCGGCCATGTTCATCGCCAAATACGGCGCCATCGTCGTCTTGTCGGATTACACCACGGAATCCCTGTTTCCGCTGTTGCTTGAGCGGCTCAATATTTATACCGATCCCCAGCGGCCCATGATGGTGACCCAGGGTATTTATGAAATCGGGAATCCGGATGAGAATTCGCCGGTGCTGGTCACCACCAATTTCGCGTTGACCTATTTTATCGTTTCCGGCGAAATCGAAGGGTGCAAGATCCCGGCATGGCTGCTGATCAAGGATACGGAAGGCCTGTCCGTCATGACTGCCTGGGCCGCCGGAAAGTTTTCCGGCGATGATATCGGGCTGTTTGTGAAAAAATGCGGTATCGCCGACAAAATCAAGAAAAAAGAACTTATCATCCCGGGTTATGCCGCAGCCATCGTCGGTGAACTCGAAGAAGAACTGCCTGACTGGACCGTGACGGTGGGGCCGCGAGAAGCTGCTCACTTGCCCGCGTTTTTGAAGGCCAGATAAAATTTTGACCAAAGGGAGGTAGTGCGTATGTTGTGTCTCGGTGAAAGCTTGAACGTCATGTCCAAAAAAATCGGCAGAGCATTCAAGGAGCGGGATCCGAAACCGATCCAGGAAGAAGTGCTGATGCAGAAAGAAAAGGGGATGGATTATATCGATATCAACCTCGGTCCGGCCAAGAAGGATGGGATTGAACTGATGCCCTGGGTGATCCAGACGGTGCAGGAAGTGGTTCCCGATATTCCCCTGGTTCTGGATACATCCAATATCGATGCCATTGAAGCGGGTTTGAAAGTGTATAAACCGACCGCCCAGCCGCCCCTGATTAATTCCATCATGTGCCGGGCGGAGCGGTATGAGAAGATGATCCCGATTGCGGCACAGTATGAGGCGGATTTTATCGCGCTCATGTGGGGACCGGAAGGACTTCCCCGGGATGAGAACGAGCGGGCCGCGCTCTGCGTGGAACTTCTCTATGCGGCCAATGAAGCCGGTATTCCCAATGAAAAAATCTGGGTGGACGGTATTGTAACACCGGTCAATATCCAGCAGCCCCAGCTCATGAGTCTGCTCGAGTTCCAGAAAATGCTGCAGGATATCGCCCCGGGCACCAAGAGCACCTGCGGTCTTTCCAACATCTCAAACGGCCCGCCCGTGCACCTGCGGCCGATCTTGAACCAGACCTACATGATCATGCTGGAAAGATACGGCATGTACTCGGTGATTTCCGATCCTCTGGATGAAAAACTGACCGAGATCGCCAAGGGCAAACGCCGGGATATCGTTGATCTGGTTCATGCAGCCATGGACGGCAGCGCGCCGGATATCAAAACTCTGTCCAAGGACATGGCTGATTATGTCAAGACCGTTGACGTCATCCTGGGCAAAGCCCTCTATTCGGATTCATGGCTGGAGATCTGATTTCTATTAAAGACAGTTAATCCTTTATTTAAAAGCTATTGCTTCAGCGCCGCACTCGGAACCCCGGGTGCGGCGTTTTCATTCCCGCGATGTTATTGTCTCCTGCATCAACAAAGCGCAAACCATTGCTGCGCCGGCGGATACCAGGAGAAACATCAGCATCGTGGAATAGCCTTCCACTGTATAGGCAACGCTTTCCGTTTTGGCATGGGTATCCAGAATCCGTCCCAGCAGCGGCATGTAAACCGCACCGCCGAGAAAAGGGAATAAATTGACCATTCCAACGGAAGTGCCGGCAATGGCCACTGGGAAAAGTTCTTTTGTGGTTGTAAACCCGATGACCACGATGGCTGACGAGCAAACGGAAAAAATAAAAAAGATCAGATAGAGGGCGGGTTTTGAAAACTCATTATGCAGATAAAGGGTCAGCAGGACGGCCACTAGGCCTGCGGCGCAAAGGATAAATGGTTTTTTTCTGCTTTTCAGCCACTTGTCGGATGCCGCTCCCAGCAACGGGCTTCCGATGATCATTCCCCAGGCAATCATGGACAGGAGTGCGCCGGCTTCCTCCCGGGAAAAGCCGTAGACCTGCATCAGGTAGGGTCCGCTCCAGAGGGCGCCGAACCCGAAAAAAATGCCGCAGTCCAAGAAAAACCAGAGGGCCACCGGCCAGAAATACCGGTTGGATAAAACCTGCCGGATTCCTTCCGTCAATGATATTTTCGGATCAGCAGCGGTCGTCGCACCTGTTTCGCTGATTAATGGCGGCAGGCCAATGTTTCCCGGACGGTCCCTCACGATCAGCCAGTTGGCCAGCACGACCACAAAAGTGACCGCGCCGATGATTTCAAAAGAGACCCGCCATCCCAGGCGCATGGTCATAACGGCCAAAAGCCAGGTGGCGGCCATTACGCCGATTCCGCCGACGGCATTGAGGATTCCCGCCATGAACGCAAATTCCTGCGGCCGAAACCATTGGGACAGGATTTTCATGGTGGGGATAAAGACCATGGCCGCGCCGAAACCGACAAGAATACGCCCGATGAACGCGGTTTCGATATCGGGCGAAAATCCGAACAACATGCTGCCGAAGGCGGCAATCATCAGGAAAAAGGTGACGGTTTTACGGGGGCCGATGGAATCCGCCAAGAGCCCGGCCGGCAGCTGCATGACGGCATAGCAGTAAAAGTAAACTGAACCCAGCAGGCCGATGACCCCGGCCGAAGTTGTAAATTCCGACACGAGGGCGTCGGCCACCACCGACAGGGAAAGCCGGTGGAAATAGACCAGGAAATAGGCCGCCGCCAGGACGGCAAAGATGGCCCATCGATAGGTGCTGGCGTTATGCATGTGTTTTGATCACGGGTTATTCGTGTGCTGGTATATATGTACATCCCGCTGGGGGAAGGGGATGAATATCTTATTGGCATCAAACGCTTTTTTGACTTTCTCCATGGTGTCGAAATAGACCCCCCAGTAATGGCCGTTTTTAACCCAGGGCCGAACGAAATTTACACTTCTGTCGCCCAGTTCCGACAGCGCAATGAGATACGGGGGATCCTTCAGGATCCGATCATCCTGATCCAGCACGGCCGCCATAATCTTTTTTGCCTTGTCGATGTCATCGCCGTAACTGATGCCGAACACCATATCCACGCGCCGGGTTCCTTTAGCGGACCAGTTGATGATGTTGTCGCCGGTGATTTTGGCATTGGGTATGATAACGGTTTTATTGTCCGGTGTTTTAAGGGTGGTGGTGAATAGCGGTTTGGATTGCGCCTCATCCGGCAGATGCGGTTTGTTTGTTCCATAAATCCTTTGTCGCCGTCTATCGGCAACAATGCGACAGCCAGCTTGGCAAGGCCGAAACATACGCCAAAAATTTTTAGGAGCGCAGGGTTGGGGCTGCTTCAGTCAAGGAAGCGCGTTGTTTTTATACCTGAACCGGGCCGATCAGATCCGGGAAACGGATTTCTATCGCAGCCCCAGTTCCACGCGTGCATCAGCAAAATCATCGTTTGTTTTTTCCGGGGGCAGGGTTTTCGTCTCCAATACAAATAACCGCAGGCTCTCGATGCGGCCTTGGCCAAGGATATGGTTTTTTACCGCTTGGACCCGCTGCCGGCTCAGGAGTCCCAACGCCGCATCCGGTACCGTTATCTGCCGCATGATGGCGGCGGTCATTTCCGATTGGGTCAGGGTCTCATCGGATAAGGATTTTGCGTCCGGCTCGGCCTCCGGCACGGCAAGTACTTGTTTTTCATAAAGTTTCAGAAGATACGTCTCGTATTCTTCATCAGAAAATGTCATCTCCGCCGCGGTGATGCGATTTTTTTCTTTCTTTTTTTCGGTTTCAGCCCATTTCAGAGTTTTCAATTCACGTTCAAGGGCCATCTTCGCAAGAGCCGCCCGGTCTTTTTCGACATCCCCGTAGCCGGTCATCTCCAGATTCAATGCGGGCCGCTGGAAAAGCAATTCTTCGACGGCCATCACTTTTTCTATCGATTCTTCATCAAGCGTGGCAAGACCGTGAGCGAATTCGATGTACTGGAGTTCCTCGCCGCCTACCAGCATTCCCGCCAATGCGAACGGCGAGGTGGCCGCCTTGGTCATGATATTCATCAGGAACTGGATAATTATTTTTCCTACAGAAAACCGGGGGTCATCGGTTCTGCCGGATACCGGAATGTCGAGATGTATTTCGCCGCTACGGTCTTTCAGCAGCGCAACGGCCAATCCTACCGGAAGGGTAAGGGCGTCCGGGCTGTTAGTCTTGTGGCCGAGGGTGAATTGGTCGATCAGTATCTTATTTTTGGCCTGAAGCTGTTTTCCCACGATCCGGTAGGCAAGGTCAAGATGCAACTTGCCCTTTTCAATCGCATTGCCGATATAGGTGCCCGCATAGGGTGACAGAGGGCTGAGTTCCAGATTGTACAACTCAAACGCCACATCGATCATCGGGTCTACGAGAAGCGGATTGATGCGACCGGAAATATCGATGGCGGATTGCTGATCCACGGCCCCCTTGATCATCATGTCCGCCCCTTCAAATGATTCCGAGGTCAGGCCCTTGACGCTGCCTTCGATCAAATCAAGACGGGTTGAGAAATTGGGTGTAATATGGAGGTCGGTAAAATTCACGGACAGATCGGAAAACCGTATTTTTTTGATGGCCACCGGAAACGGCAATGCCGCGGATGCTGATGGATCCACTGGTTCCCCGGCATCCGCGGTTCGTCCCTCGGGACTTGCCGGTGCAACAATCCGTTCGGCGTCATTCTCCAGTTCCTCGGCAGATGTTGTTTTTTCAGCGTTCCCGCCAAATATCCGGGCCAGGTTAAGGGTTCCGTCCTCCTGTCTCACGATCCGGTGTGAAAGTCCGTCGAGCATGATCTCATCTATCCGGATGGCCGTGGGATTATGGGTGACATCAAAGCCGTTGACGGAGAATAAACGGATCTTGAGAACATCGCTCCCCAGGTCCCGATCCAGGATCGAAAAATCATTTAACGAAGCGTTGCCGGCAACCGATGCCTCAAACTCTCCATCCGGATTCGATTCCACACTGGCATCAGCCGCCAGGTTAAGAGATCCCCCGGCAACAGAAAGCCGGATGGATTCCGGCATATAGGGCTGCCCCCAGGATGGATCCAGGCCGTTTACCCGAAGGTGCATATCCGCGGACAATGGTGTAATATCAAAAATTCCCGTCAAATCGATATCGGCGGTATGGTTGATGGTCCCGTCAAATTTAACTGCGGCGGATTTCCCTGGCGCTGAACCGAATCCATCTATGGATACGCTTATATCGTCAAGTACCATTGCCATTGGCGTATCCCCGGCGGAAGGGGCCGCAAAATCTTTGTAATCCACGCGCCCTGCGTTTAAACGAATTTCATCGACAGCGAAGACAAAGGGCGATGGCGCCTCTATTTCAGGGATTTCCGGAATGTCGGTTTCCTGTGTATCGGCAACCGGGACGGTATCTTCACCTGTCTTTGGTGCTGCGCCGGGCCCCAGGGTTGTCAGGTTGATTGCGCCGTCGGCACCGCGGATGACACTGAGATGCGGCCCATCTATGACAACCGATGAGAGATGAATGTTTTTTTCCAAAGGTGCCGAAGGCGCCAGCATTATATTCAGAGTTGCCATGGAAAAAAACTGATCGCCGGCATCATCGACAAGTTCCAGGCCGGATAAGGCGGCCTGGCCCGAAACCTCAATGGACAGCTTCTGATCAGAATCCCGTTTAATGGAGATCGATGATTTGATATCCAGACTGCCATTTGTCACTTCAAAACCGATATCTTCCGGCGCATAAGCGAAATAATGCGGCAGCCGTAATCCGTTCATGTCGATATCGACGACTGTTTCCAGTGAATCAATAAAGAGCTTGGTCCGGGCGGAAATGGCAATGTCGGTATCGTTGATGCGACCGGTCAGCCTGGGTTGTGAAAAAATGTCGATATCGTCTTTAAAGCTGGAAAGTTTGGGCAGTTCAAAGTTCAGCAGGGAAAACCGGTGTGTTATATCGGCCGCCTGATCATCGAACACGACTTCACCGTTGATCACCTGAATCTTGTGCAGGGCGAAGCGCAACGGTTTTTTCTCCGTACCGGTTCCAGCCGGTTTTATTTCTTCATCGTCGCTTCCCGCGGCCAGGTCGGAAAAGTTAAAGGTGTTGTCCGATCGACGGGCAACTCGCACATAGGGCCGGTTCAGCCGGATTTCCTTGATCACCGGTCCCAGTTTAATGGCCGAACTGAGCTGGAGATTGACATAGAGTTCGCCAAATGCAACAAAAATACCGGTCCCTTGCGGTTCGCCAATTGCAAGCCCTTTGACTGTCAGGGAAAGGGAAAAGGGATTGAATGCGATATGTTCGATGGTTACCGGTCGATGCAATGCGGCCGAGAGCTTGTCCGGAACAATGGATTTGGCAGCCACCGGAATGAGCACAAATC
>CAYZXZ010000086.1:0-11573 GCA_964481615.1 uncultured Desulfobacteraceae bacterium
CATCCCCTTTATCCGGCCCCGCCTGCTGGTGGTAAAAGATGACCGGGTCAGGATCGGGACCCATCTGTTTGAAGACAAGACGCGACCGGAATTAAAATTCGTGTCTCCGGGCGGGGGCACAATATCTGCCGTCAATTACGGGCCGAGGCGGGTATTGGAATCCATCGTTGTCACCATCGACGACGATGAATCCCATGAGGATTTCGGGGCGCTGAACGCGGCCGGGATTGCATCCATGTCAGGAGATGATCTAATCCAACATCTGTTGGACGGTGGTATGTGGTCCTGCATCCGTGAACTCCCTTTTCGCAATATCGCCGATCCCGGCCATGTCCCGCCGGCAATCTGGGTCAGCTTAGACGGCGATGATCCCTTTCAGCCACGATCCGATATCTATCTAGAGGGTAATTTGTCGCTTTTTGAAACAGGGCTTTCGGCACTTCAAAAAATCATGGGCGCGGTTTATGTCTGTGCGAACGCGGATGCGCCTTCCGTGTCCAACGGCATGGCACGGTTTGTCACTCACCGGGTGTCAGGTGGATATCCGGCAAATGATCCGGGTGTGGCGGTGTTTCATACCCGGAAAAATTCCGAGGATAACCGGGCATGGTATATCAGGGGCCAAGACGTTGTTCGGATCGCCCGTTTTTTGATCACTGGGAAATACCCCACAGAGCAGATCATCGCGGTTTCGACGCCGGAAGCCGATGACTGCCGGCATGTCAAAACCCGTATCGGCGCGCCGCTTGTCGACCTGGCGGCCGGGGCCTATGATCCGTCCCTCCATCAATGGATCACCGGCGGCATTTTTACCGGCAGTGCGCGTTCCCGGGATGGATTCCTGGGAATTAATGATGCTTCCCTAATGATCGCACCGGCCCTGCGTGTCAGGGAGTTGTTTTCTTTTCTACGGCCGGGTTTTGACCGGCCGAGCCATTCCCGCGCCTTTCTGTCCGTTTTTAACCGTTCCCCCTTTTCCGTCGACACCGACATGCACGGCGAAGAACGGGCATGCATCAACTGCGGCACCTGCACCCGGGTCTGCCCGGTTGAGATTCTGCCGCAATTTGCCTATAAATCGATTTATGCCGATGAGATCGAAGAGGCCCTGAAGCACGGTCTGCTCGACTGCGTTGAATGCGGAATGTGTGCCTATGTCTGTCCGTCAAAAATCGAATTGAGCTGGGCTTTTATCGCCGCCAAACATCAATATTTCATGGAGCGGGATTAACGTTGCTGAAACGAATAGAGGCATTTCTGCGCGCCACCATCGACAGGCAAAGAGACCGGTTTTCCGAAAAGGGAAAATGGGGACGGCTCCTGCCCCTTTTTGAGGCGATGGAATCCTTTTTTTTTATTCCGGCCATTCGTGTACAAACGAAGCCCTTTATCCGGGACAGCCTGGATTTAAAACGGTTTATGAGTATCGTCATCCTGGCCCTGCTACCCTCCTTTTTTTTCGGCATTTATAATGTGGGGCTCCAATCCCTGATCGCATCCGGCGAGCCGGCCGGATTCATTCCCGCCATAGTTGCCGGTCTTTGGATCGTCATGCCCATTGTAATCGTTTCCTATGCAGCCGGGCTTTTCTGGGAGATCCTGTTTGCGAGCATCCGCAGACATCCCATTAGCGAAGGCTTTCTGGTGACCGGTCTGCTGTTTCCTCTGACCCTGCCGCCCACCATTCCCCTGTGGCAGGCGGCGGTGGGGATTTCTTTCGGCGTGGTCGTCGGCAAGGAAATCTTCGGCGGAACGGGCCGCAATATTTTCAATCCCGCCCTGACCGCAAGGGCCTTTATTTTTTTTGCCTATCCGGCCCAGATGTCCGGTGATGCCGTCTGGGTGGCGGTGCGGAATTCCTCTGGACCGGTTCTGGATGCCGTCACCGGGGCGACGCCTCTGGCCATCACGGCGCTTGCGCCCACGTTTGAGACCATCGAGGCCATGCTCCAGGCATCGGGATACACCCTCTCGACCATGTTCACCGGCCTTTACCCCGGCAGCATCGGCGACACATCGACGCTTTGTTGCCTGATGGGGGCGGTTTTACTGGTGGTCATGGGCGTGGCCAGTTATCGCATCATGCTCGGCGGCGTCATTGGCGTACTACTTACCGGTTTTTTGATGAATCTTCTGGCCGGACCGGATTCCATGCCCTGGCTTGCAGTCAATCCGGTCTATCATCTCGTGGCCGGCGGGTTTGCCTTCGGCATCGCCTACATGGCTACTGATCCCGTGACCGCTCCGGGGCTTGAAGGAGCCCGCTGGATTTACGGCTTTTTGATCGGTGCGCTTACCGTGCTGATCCGGGTACTCAATCCCGCTTTTCCCGAAGGGGTGATGCTGTCGATTCTTTTTATGAATATTTTTTCGTCTCTTCTGGATTATATCGGCATACGGATGCGTTTTGCAAAGCGGGTGCCCAATGTCTGATGCCTTAAAATCGCTTGTTTTCGCCCTTGCACTATGTCTGGCTTGCGGCGTGATGCTGACGGCGGCGGCTACCCGTCTGAAACCGCTCCAGGATGAAAACATGCGGATCGACCGGAATAAAAACATCCTCAAAGCCGCCGGGCTGATCGAAGAGGGGCAAACCTACACCGCCGAACGGATCGATGCGCTGTTCGCGGTCCATATCGTCCGTCTGGGGGTGGACGGCGCTGGTAAAATCATGGATGCCGCAATCTCTGAAGATGATCATGTCCAGGGGATGCTTCCGGTATATCTTGTTATCGAGGAAAACAAAGAGATCACGTCATATATAATTCCCATCAACACCCGCGGGCTCTGGGGACGAATACACGGTTATCTGGCCGTGGATACCGACGGGGTGACCATCACCGGGTTTACCGTCTACCAACATGCAGAAACCCCGGGACTCGGGGGTGAAATCGAAAAGAAATGGTTCCAGGATAATTTTGTAGGCAAAAAACTGGTGGACCATCATGGCAATTTTGTTTCCATTGGCGTGGCAAAAGGCAGGGTCGATGATTCCGTTCCAGAAGAGCGCCGGCCCAATTACGTCGACGGCATCAGCGGCGCCACGCTGACAGGCAGGTACCTTGCAGCGGGCCTTTCCCAAATCCTGTCCGCCTATGAACCCATGTCCATTAATTTCAGGCAAAACAACATCCGCTGCCGCATGGAAACCATACCTTCCTGGTGTGATGATGAAACTCAGGCGAACTAAAGCATTCCAGACACTGGCCCGACCTATATGGGGTGACAATCCCATAAATATCCAGATGCTGGGCATCTGTTCGGCCCTTGCCGTGACCGTTCAGCTCAAAACCGCCCTGGTCATGGCCCTTTCCATGACATTTGTCATATCCTTTTCCAATCTGACCGTGTCGCTTCTTAGAAAAATTATTCCGAAAAACATCCGGATCATCGTGGAACTTTCCATTATTTCGAGCCTTGTGATCCTTACGGATGAATTTTTGAAAGCCTATTATTATGATATCAGCAAGCAGCTTTCCGTGTTCGTGGGCCTGATCATCACCAACTGCATTGTTCTGGGCCGTTCCGAATCCTTTGCGCTTTCCAACCCGCCGCATCTGGCGCTTATTGACGGGATCGGCAACGGCATGGGATACGGCAGTGTCCTGGTGGCCGTGGCGTTTTTCCGCGAACTGCTGGGTTTTGGTACCCTTTTCGGTTTTCAGATCATTCCGGACGCCATGTATGCAGCCGGATACCAGGACGCTGGGTTCATGCTGCTCGCGCCCGCGGCTTTTATCCTCATCGGCCTGTTTGTCTGGCTCCAGAAATTTTTGTCGGGTAAATCATAGGATGGCGCCATGATGGAAAATCTTGCGCAGATATTTATCAATTCCGTTTTTACGGGAAATATCCTGCTGGCCTATTTTCTGGGGATGTGCTCGTTTGTGGCCATTTCGAAAAATATCGAAACCGCCGTGGGCCTCGGTTTTGCCGTGGTTTTCGTGCTGACCGTCACCGCGCCCGTGAACTGGTTGATCTTTCGGTTTCTGCTGGCCCCTGGCGCGCTGTCATGGGCCGGATTGCCGGATGTGGATCTTAGTTTTTTAAAATTTATCACCTTTATCGCCGTGATCGCGGCCATGGTCCAGGCCATCGAAATGATCATCGACCGTTTTTCTGCTGCCCTTTACGCGGGTCTCGGAGTTTTTCTTCCTCTGATCGCTGTGAACTGCGCCATTCTCGGTGTTTCATTGTTCATGGTCGAGCGGAATTATGATTTTATGGAAACCATTGTTTTCGGATTCGGCGCCGGCGTCGGATGGCTCATTGCCATTGTGGCCATGTCCGCCATACGCATCAAACTCCGCTACGCGGATTCCCCCAAAGGGCTGGAAGGCTATGGTCTGACCATGATCGTCACCGGCCTGATGGCCATGGCGTTCATGATGTTTTCGGGAATGGCGGGGTGACAGGTAAAGATGACGGGTAAACACGCAAGCGATTTGTGTTTTCAAAAAACGCGTTCCCAACCGGTGACTGCGAACATACTGGAAGGCTGAATTGATCTATCTTATCAGTGTATCGGTATTTTCATCCATCATCATCCTGCTGGTCTCTGTTCTGCTCCTGATCGAGGCCAGACTGGTCAAAAAAGGGCTGCGCCGCATCATCATCAATGATGACGCGGAAAATGGCATCTCTTCGCCAGCCGGCATCACGCTGTTGTCGGCCCTGGTCAGCAGCGACATTTTTTTGCCGTCGGCCTGCGGCGGGGGAGGGTCCTGCGGCCAGTGCAAATGCCGGGTACTGGAAGGCGGCGGCGATATTCTGCCCACGGAACTTCCCCATCTTTCGCGAAAGGAAAAAAAAGAGCATGTGCGGCTCTCCTGCCAGTTGAAGATCCGGGATGACCTTCGCATTGGAATTCCGCCGGAGATTTTTTCCATCCGGCAATACCAGGCTGCTGTTGTTTCCAACCTGAATATGGCGACATTCATCAAGGAACTGGTGATCCTGCTTGATAACGGCCAGGAACTTGAATTTGATGCCGGCGCCTATGTTCAGATCAATGTGCCGGAATATCACGGCCTCTCATATTCGGTATTTGATATTTCCGAGCGGTTTAAATCCGCCTGGGAGCGGTTTGATCTGCTTGCCCTTAAGGCCTCCACCGATGAACCCGTGTATCGCGCATACTCTTTGGCCAATCCGCCGTCCGAGAAAAAAGAGCTGATGTTTACCATCCGGATCGCCACCCCGCCGCCTGATGCTCCGGGCGCGCCGCCGGGCGTCGGATCATCCTATCTGTTCAGCCTGAAACCCGGGGACCGGCTCACCCTGAGCGGACCCTATGGAGATTTTTTCGTTAAGGATACGGATCGTGAAATGTGCTTTGTCGGCGGCGGAGCCGGCATGGCGCCCATGCGGTGTCATATTTTTCATCAGCTCAACACCGTTGGAACAAAGCGTAAAATCACCTTCTGGTATGGTGCCCGGTCCCTGCAGGAAATGTTTTATGAAAAGGATTTCCGCGATCTTGAAGAAAAAAATGACAATTTTTCAATTTTTGTGGCGCTCTCCGATCCCCGGCCCGAAGACAAGTGGCAAGGCATGATCGGGTTTATCCATCAATGTCTTTTTGATCACTATTTGAAGGGCCATCCGGACCCCACAGAAGTCGAATATTATCTGTGCGGTCCGCCCGCCATGCTGAAAGCGGTTCAGGAAATGCTCGACAGTCTCGGCGTCGATTCGGAAATGATCGCATATGATTCATTCGGGTAAAACAAAAATGCCGGGAAAAAGCCGGCCCGGCCCCGGCCCTGTCAAGTATGCTGGAGCGGTTGACGGCTGTTTCTTCATCATAAGGCGGTATAGCCGCTCATGCTTACGGCATTGATGTGCCGGTCGCAAGACCCACGGGAATAATGTAAAGGGGCGTCTCGTTTGACGGGAAATCCATCAATTTGCTCACGGCCCCGTCGTCGAAAGCGCCGATAGGAACCCCGGCCAGTCCGCATGCCACGGCCTGAAGCAGGATGTTCTGGCCGGCATGCCCTGCTTCCATAAACACATACTGGATTCCCCGCTTGCCGTATTTTACGGTGGTTCGTGAAAAGACGCCGCTGATGACAATGGCGGCGGGTGCCTGCCGGATGGCGTCCTGGTCAAGACCGGCTGCGGCCAGTTCGTTCAGATAAGAACCGGATTTGATTTTAGTGATCTGATGTTTCGCCGGTAAATAGCGGTAAATTCCAGGGCTCGTACCCTTGATCCGGTCGGCCACCAGGTGGATTTCAAGGGGAAACAAGGCCCCGGCGGAAGGCGGTGCCCGGAAACCAGCCGGATGGGTGACTCCCTGGGCCGCCCACAGCAACTGGGAGACCTGGGCCATGGTCAATGGCGCGTCATCGAATTGCCGAATGGATCGCCGAAGGAGAAGGGTTTGTTCCAGGGAAACATTTCCGTCAAG
This sequence comes from uncultured Desulfobacteraceae bacterium, assembly GCA_964481615.1. Classification (GTDB taxonomy): domain Bacteria; phylum Desulfobacterota; class Desulfobacteria; order Desulfobacterales; family Desulfosalsimonadaceae; genus SURF-33. The sequence continues at coordinate 6,416 of CAYZXZ010000086.1, forward strand.
TTTCGGCTGTGGCAAAATGATGGCTGTTTGATTGGTTCCTTCGGAAGTGGGGGTTGTCATTGTGCAGCCTCCATTTTTATGCAAAAATACGAATAGTGCGGCACCAGCAATATAGATACTGATAATGGTAAAGGGATTTTTTAAAAGATTTTTTGGCATTATCTTTTCCCTCACGTGGTGGGCGGATCAGACCCGCATGAATGATGACCGGGGCGATCATTGAATGGTTTTCCGTCCGTCGCCGGACCGTCGTGCATTAACGTCGTTGATTCGAACCATTATACACTATATCCAATTATAAGTCACAAGGCAACCCATGATGAAACACCCATTTTGAATCGATCGCAAAGGCTTCGTGCAAACATCTTTTTGCGGTTGGGAAAGTATGGATAAATGTTTTATTCTTTAAACATACTTGATATGGATGAACAGAGGCTTTGTATCGCCGGCGATCCCCGATCCATCGCCGGGACCAGTCCGCTGTGGCGGGAGGATATTGAAAAATTCGCACCGTGGCGTCCGGCCGATGATCATCTCCTGCTGGAAAAAGGCCGGGGACGGGTCTGGCTGTCCGGGGATCCCGTGGCGGAAACACGCATCATCATCTGCCTGGAATGCGGTTCCAGCATGGATCTGGCATGGCACTGCATCGAAGGCGGACTTTTTTCACCCTGGGATTCGGTCCTGGCGGTTTCGCAGACGACAGGGAGAGGAAGACACCGCCGGACCTGGATATCTCCGCCGGGCAATCTCCATGCGGCATGGCACTGGCCGTCTTCAACAGATGAAAATTATCCAGATTCCGCCTGGAAAAACATGATATCGCTGCTGGCGGGCTATGTGACGGCAAAGGCGTTACATGAGTTGTCGGGCATAGATATCCGCTTGAAATGGCCCAACGACCTGCTGACAGGAGACCGCAAAATCGGCGGCATCCTAACCGAAATCCGGGCGGATCATATTCTGGTGGGCATCGGCATCAATGTGGATGCGTGTCCGCCGGATGCGGATTTGCGGCGCGATTTTTCGGTGCCGGCCACGCATCTGGCAAAAGAAGGATTCCGAGTCGCCCCCCTTTCCCTGTGGACCGCCCTTGCCGGAAAGGGAAAAACCCTTTTTAAGCAATTGACCGCAGTGCTGTCGCCGTCCGAGTTTATCTCCATTATCCGGCCCATGCTGGCTTGGACCGGGCGGACTGTAAGGATTGCATCTGACGGAGCCGAAGAATTCACCGGCGTGATTTCCGGAATCAACGCCGATGGCGGGCTGCGCCTCAATCGCGGCGGACGAGATATCGTCATTTATTCGGGCAGTATTGTTCAGATTGAAAACCATTAACCATGGAATTAACCCTACAACGCTATTTAATGATCTTTGGCAACCATATCCCGCAACCGTTTTTTACGGTGGGACAAGTACGCCCGATGATTGCGATGCCTGCCGAATACCAGACCTGCGTCCTCACCACGCCCTGGCGGAATTTTGAACCGGTGATTTTGGCTGGTTCTTTGGCTGATGATTACACACCATCAAGGCGGTGGTCGCGTCACAAAGGAATACGACTGCTCCCCCAGCCTGTCGGATGTACATGGATGGGATCTCAACCACTTCGTAACACTGCAATGGTTCGTCCGAAAGGACGGACCTTAATAAAATATGTGGTATTCCCCATCTTCGTCATGAATTGCTGGCACCGGATTTATCTCTCAGTCTAAAAAACAAGTTAAATCCGGTGCCATTTTGTTTCTGGATTAAATTTTTTAGATCCGAATGGAGATTAATTACGGATTCATCTCATAATTGTCTTTCAGCGCGTAAACCTTCTGTTCCCAGAAGCGCTGGAAGCGTTCTGTGTTGACAACGGGCCGCTTGATCATTTTCAGGCACAGATCCATCTGTTTTTGCGTGCTGTCCGGCTTGGAGTAGATCTGCAGGGCGAATTTGGAGAAATCCCGGACCATGAAATCAAAGATCTGCTCCATGAGATCATCTTCCAGTTTGTCCATCCGGTATTTTTCCAGCAGGAGCTGGCCGTAGGCCACCAGCGTGAAGAGCTCGCCAAAAGAGAGCAGGAAGTCGATGTTTTTCGCCTGTTCCTCGTTGGGGGTGGCTGTGGCGAGAAATTCCTTCATCGTAGCGATCTGCTTCTTAAACAACGTGACATTGGGCAGGTCCACGCCGTCATAAGCCAGATTGTAATCATGGAACTGGATTTTGCCCAGTCCCTTGGTGGCGCCCTGGTTGAACAGGAAGGCGTCGTCTGCCGGGTCGTCGCGTTTGGGAATTTCCGGGAATTGTCCGGGGTTGAAGAAATAATTAGCCATGAACTTGATGATCAGGGCCATGTTGACATGCACGGTGCCTTCGAGCTTGGGCAGGGAGCGGATGTCCTTGACGGCCATTTCAAAATACATGTCCTTTTCAAAACCCCTGGCCGCGATCACGTCCCAGAGCAGGTTGATGACTTCCTCGCCCTGGGTGGTGACCTTCATCTTGACCATTGGATTGTAAAGCAGGTAGCGCCGGTCGTCCGGGCTTGCGGAACGGAAATAATCCGTGGCCCGCTGGGAAAACAGCTTCATGGCGGCCAGCCGGGCGTAGGCATCCACAAAAAGCTGCTTGATATGGGGGAAATCCGTGACCCATTTGCCGTAGAGGTTTCTGTGGCTGGCGTGGTTGAGGGCCTCGTAAAAGGCGTGGGTAGCAATGCCGATGGCGCCCCAGCCGAGGTTGAATTTACCGATGTTGACGGTATTGAGAGCCGAATCCCATGCGTCCCGTCCCATTGACAGGATGTCTTCGTCGGTGATGGGATAGCCGTTTAAGGCGTATTCGGCCACATACCCTTCCCAGTCGACCACGTTCTGGATCAGATCGTAGTTGGGATGCTCGGGGGTGACCGCGAAAAAGACGTATTCATCGGTTTCCGAGTTTTTCCCGAAAGTGGAAACCAGGGCCGCCTTGTTGGCGTTGCCGATATAGTATTTACCGCCGTCGGCCACGTACTTGCCTTCCGCAAGGGGGGTCAGGGACATCTCAGAGGAATAGAGGTCCGCGCCGTGGGCCCGCTCGGACAGGCCGAAGGCGAAGATGCCGCCGTCTTTGAGCATTGCGGCGGTCTTTTTCTTGATGGTTTCGTTTTTGCTCATCCAGATGGGACCCAGTCCCAGGATGCTGACCTGCCAGGTGTACCAGTGGGACAGGTTGTAGAAACCGAGAATTTCATTGAGATCGCAGATCCGGAAGGTGTCCCAGCGGGTGTCCGGGTCGCCGTCGGCGTAGGGCGCCGGGGTCAATATTGTGGAGAATATTTTGTTTTTCTTCAGAAACTGAATGAAATCATCATACCAGATGCGCTCGTGGCTGTCGGATTTGAGTTTCTGTTTGCCCCGGGACTCAAAATACGCGATAATTTTTTTCATGATTTCCCGGGACTTGGGGTCCAGGTGGGCGAAGGTTTCGGTTTTCGGGTTGAGCAGTATCATGGGTTGCCTCCCTTTGTAAAAGGTTGAATTGTTCCTCTGCTTTTTATGAAAGCATCATATCCTTTCGATTCTTTCGATCCGGTCGATCCGGATATCAACTGGTATATGTTTTTATTTTTCAGATCAAATCCCGCAGGAAACGTTTCAGCAGGACCTGTTCTTCGGCAGTGAATTTTTTTAAGATATGTTCATTGGCTTTTTTGCGTTCCGCAATGAGCTGGGTCTTGAGTTTTCCGGCCTTTTCCGATGGATGGAGCCGCTGAACCCGGCCGTCTTCCGGGTCCTGAACCTTGATGATCCAGCCGGTGTCGACCATGCGCTCCAGGACTCCGGAAAGCGTTGCTTTGTCGAGGATCAGCAGTTTGCCAAGCTGGGCCGCTGTCATGCCTTCCTGATACCAGAGTCCTTCCAGCACCAGATGTTGCATGTTGGTCAGACCGTGAGGCCGCAGTCGTTTCTGAAAGTCCCCGTGGGCCTTCTGATACGCTTTGCCCAGCAGAAACACCATGCATTCGGGCAAATCTTCCGGGAGTTTTGTTTTCATAAGGATTTCGGATTCAATAGTTCGCGGTTGTCGTGACATTTCCTTTGTATACGAACAAATAACCGGAAACCTCGTGCAAGTCAATATAATTTATAAGTGCCGCCAGCCAGTCCGCTGTTGATTAAAATCATGATTATGATGTCCATTCGGAATTGACATGGAGCTGATTTTTTGTAAATATCTGAAAACATGAAGCCATGAGGACGGATGGGACGATATCAAACAAGATGAATCTGTACGAAGCCCTTTTGCGAGCGATATTGAGCATCTCCCGAAAAGGGTCACGCAGCGGGCAAAATCGGGATTTTTACGATGCCGTCAGACGAGAGGGTGAAACAGGTCAATTATGCCGATATATGAATTTTATTGCAGCAAGTGCAACACGATTTTCAATTTTTTTTCAAAGACCGTCAATACGAAAAAAATTCCGGATTGCCCGAAATGTCCGGATGCGAAACTGTCGCGCCAGGTCTCCAGGTTTGCCGTGGTCGGCAGGGCTTCGGAGTCCGGCGATGATGATTTTCCCGTGGATGAGGCCAAAATGGAAAAAGCCATGGAAATGCTGGCCCGGGAAGCCGACGGCATCAACGAGGATGACCCCCGCCAGGCGGCACGTTTGATGCGGCGGATGACGGAAATGACGGGCATGGAACTCAACCAGGGCATGGAAGAGGCGCTGCGGCGGATGGAACGCGGTGAAGACCCGGAGCAGATCGAGGCGGAAATGGGCGATCTAATGGGCGAAGATGATCCCTTTGTGTTTTCCGGAAAAAAGGGAGGCCGGGCCGGCAAAAAGCAGAGGCCGCCCCGCAGGGATGACAGGCTTTTTGATTTGTAACGCGTGACATTTATAAACAAGGAGATTGCGGCATGCCTAAAAAATCAGCGGAGAAAAAGCAGGGGACGGATCTGAGAGTTTACTGGATGCACAAGCGCCAGCTGAACAAGCTGGCCGCTGAATACACGCAAAACATGGACAGGGATGGGGTCCAAGGGGTCCGTGAAAAACTACAATCCGGAAATATCAAGGTTTTACCCACCATCTGCATTTCCCGCAAAATCGGCGTCGGTGCTTTATTCCATTTCTAAATCAAATATGTTATAATATGCTCACCATCAAGGAGGTGGG
>CAYZXZ010000087.1:0-11521 GCA_964481615.1 uncultured Desulfobacteraceae bacterium
TATTTTTTCCCGAAGATTTTTGAATCCAACCGGTCTGCGGGTATTGGCTGCAGACAGACATAAAATTCATCATAAATAATTTCAATATATTATGTCATTAGTAATGACTGATGTCAAGCTAAAAATACAGCAAAATTTAAATTTTTTCAAAATCTTCAAGGAACACTAAATTTATAACACCCCGTTATGTCCGGAAAATGCTTCGGGTATGATTTCCAGTTGACTCTTATGTCAACTCAGATAGCGCAAAACCGGACGCATCGATCCGGAAACAGGATGGCAGGGCAGGAATTATGATGAATGGAAAAAGCGGATCAGGCCTGGGCCCGCCGGATGATCAAATCGGTGATGGCCCGGGAAACAAACCCCGGCGCTACCTTCTGCGCCAGGTACGTCAGCCATGCCATCACGCCCGGGATGATCAGGTATTGGCTGCTTCGGATCCCCCGTACAACGGCCTTTGCGGTTTCCTCCGGCGTGAGGGTTCCGGCCAGGACCTTTACGGCCCGGGTTTCCGGGGTGATGGTTTTCTGCTCCGCCACGTCCATGGGGCTGGTCACCTTGGGCGGGCAGACCACCGACACCGCAATGTTGTGCCTTTTCACCTCGCTGCGGAGGGTTTCGGCAAATCCGATCAGGGCGAATTTGGACGCGCAGTACCCGGTATACCCGAACACCCCGATCAGGCCGGCCAGGGAGGAGAGGATCACGATCCGGCCCCGCCGCCTTGCCTTCATCCCCGGCAGCATGGCGGCCGTCATGTTCCAGACCCCGTAGACGTTGGTCTTCATCACCCGGTCAAAATCCTGTTCCGTGATGTTTTCAAAATAATCGGAAAGCAGGATCCCTGCGCTGTGGATCAGGATATCCGGTGCGCCCATGTCGTCCATGAGCTTTCCGGCGGCCTGCATGACGGTCGCGCGGTCCGATACATCCAGGGTCACGGCGACCACTTTCTGGTGGGGACTGCGGCGCCCGGCTTCCACCAGGCGGCAGGCATCCTTCAATTTTTTCGCGTCCCGGGCGATCAGAACCAGATGGGCGCCCTGCCCGGCCAGCAAACGGGCGGTTTCCAGGCCGATGCCGCTGGACCCGCCGGTGATCACCACCAGCTGGTTGTGAAAATCGGTGATCTTTTTTTGTTCCGGCACCCGGTACTCTTTATGGACCCAGTCTTGAATCGCCTGCATGGCCTGATCCTGGGAAACCCGGGTGGACCATCCCAGCTCGTCTCTGGCCCGGGAGGCATTCACGTTGTTGTTGCGGCCCATGATTCCGGCGGCCAACCGTGTCACCGGCGGCCGGATACCAAGAGGGGTGCAGAGTTTTTCAGAGATCGCCCCCAAAAACCAGGCCACCCGGAAGGGAAGGCTGCCGAAGGGCTTTTTCCCGATCAGGCGGCCCAGGGTTTTCACATACTCACCCCAGGTGATGGGGTAGTCATCCCGAAACAGGTAGGTCCGGCCCGCCGCCTCCGCGGACAGGACGCACTGGATCAGGCCATCCACCAGGTTGGCTACATACACAAAGGCGCCCGGCTGCTTGCCCTCATCGATCAGGGGAACGGGGCCCCGCAGAAACGCATCCAGGATCTCGCGCACCCAGACGCTGCCCGGACCGATCACATTGGCCGGGCGGACAATGGTATAGGCCATTTGATTGTCCCGGCCGAAGGTCCGGACCAGGTCCTCGGCCATGATTTTGGTATCGCAGTAGGGGATGCCGCATGCCACCTGCTGGCCGTCCTCGTCCAGGCCCACAAGATCCCGGCCCAGCCCGTAGGCGGCGATGGAGGACACGTAGATGAACCGGGAGACCCGTCCCCGGCAAACTGCCAGCAGGTTCCGGGTGCCGTCCACCATCACGGTTTCAAACTGTTTGCGGGTGCCCCAGTCCAGGGTGCGGGCGGCCAGATGATAGACCGTGTCGATCCCTTCCCCGATTCCGGCCAGGGTTGCCGGAAGGGTCAGGTCCCCGCGGAACACCTCTACCCCCATCGTTTCCAGGGGCCCGGCATCCTCGTCCGGAAGAAAAAGCCCCCGCACCCGATATCCTCTTTGGATCAGCTCTTCCGCCAGATGGCGGCCGATGAATCCCCCGGCGCCGGTGACCAGAACGTTCATGACCTCTCCTTATTCAGATGGTCCGCCTGCTAAAAGTCGGACAGGTTCTGATAGAATATCACGGTGGCCGGACTGGTGACCGTGGTGTCGGTCACCACGTTCACACAGGCCGGTTTGCCGGAAGCGATGGCCCGCTCAAGCGCCGGAACGATCTCCTCGTCCCGGGTGACCAGCTCGCCATGCCCGCCCAGTCCTTCCACCATTTTCTCATAATGCCGCATGCCCAGCTCCGCGCAGGTGCAGCGCTCCGCCCCGATGCTCATCCGCTGGGAGTGCTTGATCATGCCCCAGGCACAGTCGTTGTTCACCACGCAGACGATGGGGATGTTGTGCCGGACCGCGGTATCGAACTCCATGCTGTTGAAGCCGAAGGAGCCGTCCCCGTTCAGCACAACCACCTTCTTGTCCGGATGGGCGAGCTTGGCGGCCAGGGCAAAGGGAATGCCGGTTCCCAGACATCCCAGCAGCGCGCCGGCCGGAACCTGCACCCCGGCCTTATGGGCGGAGAGAAATCCGGCCAGCCCGTAGTAGCTGGTGTCGCCGCCGTCGGCCACGTAAAAGGCGTCGGTCCCGAACACCTCCTGGATTTTGGCAACCAGCCGGTTGGGGTGGATGGGATCGGACGGGTTGGCCCGCTGCTCCTTTTCGGTGGTCAGGAAGGCCGCATAGGCATTGCGGAGATTGGTGACCCATTCCCCGTGGTTCCGTTTCTCCACCAGGGGCAGCAGGCGGTTCAGCACCTCGTTCACGTCGCCCACCAGGCCTACGTCCGCCGCGCGGTTGCGGTCGATCTCACAGGGATCGATGTCGATCCGGACCAGCTTGGCGTCCGGGAACAGCCGGCCGGACTGCAGGACCCAGTTGAACCGGAGCCCCACGGCCACCACCAGATCCGTCTGGGGCAGCCCGGTCAGAATCCCGGTGAACCCGCCGTCGGAAACGGAAAGGGGGTGGGTGTCCGGAAGCGCGCCCCGGCCATTGTTCAAGAGGGCGAAAGGCATCCCGGTTTTGTCCATGAAATCAGCCAGAGACAGGTCGCAGCAGCTCATACCGACCCCGCTTCCGCCCAGAAACAGGGGACGCCGGGCCCTGTTGATCAGGTCTGCGGCTTCATGGATCGCCGATTCCTCCGGATGGGTGGACGACTTGTGGATTTTGCGCCGGGGCATTTTTATCTCTTTTTCATTCACGGAAACCGCCAGGATATCCGGCGGCAGCTCCAGGAACACCGGCCCCGGACGGCCCAGGACCGCCTGCCGGAAGGCGATGGAGAGATACTCGGGAATCCGTTTGGCATCGTAGCAGGTGGCGCTCCATTTGGTCACGGGTTTGACCATGTCGATCTGGTTCATCTCCTGCAAGGCCCCGGTCAAATCGTCCCGCAGGGGATGCCGGCCGCACAGCACGACAAGGGGCGCGTTGTCCAGATAGGCGTTGGCAATGCCGGTCAGGGCGTTGGTGAATCCCGGTCCGGCCGTCACCAGGCAGACCCCGGGCTCACCGGTATAGATGGACCAGGCATGGGCCATCATGGCCGAGGCTTGCTCATGCCGGTTATCGATGGTCCGGATGCCGTACTCCGTAAACCCGTCCAGAATGCTTTCAATATGACCGCCGGAGATCGTGAAGACCATCCGGACATTTTCAACCTCTTTCATGTACTTGGCCACCAGGTGTCCACCGGTTATCGCTGCCATGATTTCCTCCGTTTGGTTGATGTCAAATATGGTTTGACAGGCTGCCGCCCCGGTTACAGGACCAGCTTGATCCCGTCCTCGAACCACTGGGCATAGACGCTCATGCCTTCCACCCGCAGTTTCCCGTGGGCCGCGGCCAGAAAGGAGGCATCCTTTTTCCTGCTGGTCATGACGGCAAATCCGGTGGCTGCATCCTTCCAGATCAGGGCCACATCAAATCCCTGCTGATCCCCCTTGGTCGAGGAGACGCTTCCCCTGTCGAAAACAAACATCCGGGCGACCTGCCCGTCTGCGGTCTTGATCAGAATCCGCACACGGATCTTCCGGATGTACTTACGGTACGGCTTGCTGGCATAGGAAGCGATTTTCAGGATTCCGGCCAGGACAAACAGAAGCAGTGAAAATCTCATGTTATCTCCTCATGCGATCGCGTCAGTCGACAAACGCGACCACCGTCTTGATCGCCCGGTTGGCGCCCTTGTTCAGGTTGACCTGGATCATCCGCTCATACTCCGCCAGACGGAATCGATGGGTCACCAGGGTATCAGTCCGAATCTTGTCCTCCTTCAGCAGGGAAAGGGCGATGTCGAACACATGCCGGTCCTCACCCTGATAGGTGACCCGCCCATAGGCAAACACCCCCTTGACCGTCTGCAGTTTGAGCCAGAGCGGGGTCAGATCCAGCCTGGCATCCCCGGAGATGCCGACCACGCTCAAGGTTCCCATGGCGGATAGGAGGCGCAGGGCCAGGTTCAGGGTGGCGGAATGGCCCACGGTGTCGTAAACCCGTTGAAAACCGCCCATCAGGATCTCCTTGCCGATCATGGGCTTGTATACCGTGGCCCCGCAGATCCGGGCCGCGGTGCGAAACGCCGATTTGGCCTCGATCCGATCGTCGGCACCCATTGCCAGGGCCAGCTCCGCCGCAAAGGGCGAAGGCTCGATGACCGCAATCCGGCAGCCGGTGGCCAGATGCCGGATCGACTGGATGATCAGATTACCGATCACCCCGCCGCCGATCACCAGCACCGTTTCCGAATCCTGCGGCATATTGTCGAACACCGTCTGCAGGGCCACGGCTACCGGCTCCGTCATCACAGCCGATTCCAGGGCAACCCCTTCGGGAATCGCATGGAGCTGACTTTTATGAACCGCGACAAAGGGTGCGAACCCGCCGTTCAAGCCGCTGGTGATGCCGAGGAACATTCCGGGCGGGAATTTGCCTTTGGCCATATTTTCGCAGTTGCCGGACCGGCCGTTCCGGCAGCTCGCACAAGGCGGCGAAATACCACGGGGTTCGCAGCCCAGGACCGGGTTGACCGCCACCCGGTCACCGGGGGAAAAACCGGATACACCGGAACCGGTTTCCACGATTTCCCCGACCATCTCGTGACCCGTGACGCAGGGAAAGGAAGTGAAGGGCGATGCGGTGGGCGAGTCAAGGAGCAGGATCAGGTTCAGGTCGCTGCCGCAGAACCCGCAGTAGGCGGTTTTGATCTTGACCCAGTCCCGGTCCGGGAGTCCGGGCTCCGGGACGTCGACGAGCCGTACGGTGCTGAGTGGACCCGAATACAGCACCCGCTTGCCCAGAACGGTGCTCAGGCTTTTGGCGGCAATAAATCGGGGAACAGTTACATGGAATTGTAATGCCTTCAATTTGTCACCTCGCTGATTTTCGGGGTTGCTGCCCCTGAATACGAACTATAGTTCATCTTGTCAATAAAAATTATCATTTTTTATATTAAACAGATAATGACTATAAATGAACCTTGGTTCATATTATATCGATTGACAGAACACCCGGTCCCCGGATATAGTCCGTATCCCGGATAAGGTGAACCATGACAAGTATACGTGCCCCCCAGCAGAAACGAAGCATCCGAACCAAGTCCCGGATCATGCGATCCGCCTTCCGGCTGTTTGCCGAAAAGGGAATCCACGGGACCAACTCCAAAGAGATCGCCAAAGCCGCAGGCGTGTCCATCGGAAGCTTCTATTCCTATTTTCCCAACAAAAAGATGCTGCTTCTGGAGATGCTGGAGGATTATTTAGACCGGCATTTTTCCACGATCTGGCAGCCCCTGGAGCACCTGACCGTGGCCCGGCTGCGGCGGGCGGACATCAAGGCCATTCTGACCGGCGTTTTCCAGGCCTATGACATTTCACCTGAATTTCACCGGCAGACCCACGCCCTGCGCTATTCCGACCCGGACATCCATAGGATCTACGACCAGGAACGGGAGCGGGAGATCGCCCAGGTGGCCTATCTCCTGGCCAACAACAAAGCCCGGCTGCGCATCGCCGACACCACCGCTGCCGCCGTCGTCATTCACAATGCCGTGGAGAACGTGGCCCACACCGCCAGGTTCATCGGTCCCCGGAAGGTGGACGAACCGCGCCTGATCGAAGAGCTCACCGACATGATCTATCGCTATGTGCTGCGGGAGTGACCGTGGGGAAACCGTCATAAGGAGATGTATTCGTGAAATCGCCGCTGATTCTGGACATCAAGGGCAATTCCCTGGATGACGGGCCGGGAATCCGATCCGTGATTTTTTTCAAGGGCTGCCCCCTGTCCTGCTTCTGGTGCCATAACCCGGAAAGCAAGTCCAGGCAACAGGAGATCGCCTTTGACGCCGGGGAATGCGTGGCCTGCGACACCTGCCTGTCCCTCTGTCCGGAAAAGGCCCTGTCCCGGGAAAACCGGTTTTTCATTGACCGGGACCGCTGCACCCTCTGCATGGTCTGTGCGGAATCGTGCCCCTCCCGGGCCCTTCGGCCGGTAGGTTCCCGGCTTGGTATGGCGGAAATCCTGGCCGCCGTCATGAAGGACAAGCCGTTTTTCGATACCTCCGGCGGCGGGGTCACCTTTTCCGGCGGAGAGCCGACGGTTGCCATGGACTTTCTATCGGAACTGGCCCGGCAAATCCACGATCAGGGGGTCCATACCCTGCTCGAAACCTGCGGCTTGTTCGATCTTGACCGGTTTCAGACCCTGATCCTTCCTTACGTGGATGCCGTCTACATGGATCTCAAGCTGATGGATTCCGAGGCGCACCGAAGATTTTGCGGTGTGGCCAATTCAAGCATACGGGACAACTTCCGGAGGCTGGCCGGCCTGTGCCGGGAAACGGGAAAAGACCTGCTGGCCCGGGTCCCCCTGATCCCGGGCATCACGGATACGAAGAGCAACCTGGAGGAAACGGCCCGGTTTCTGCTGGATTGCGGCGCAGACACGGTCAGCCTGCTCCCCTACCACCCTCTATGGCGGGAAAAGATCCGAACCATCGGTGCCGTCTCCACCATGGAGAATCAGGAAGGAATGCAGGCTTTCCTTCCGCAGGACAGGATCCGGGCATGCCGCGCCCGGTTTGAACAAAAGGGGATCATGGTTGTCTGACAAAATGATCCCATAACACCATTCCAGAAAAGGAGGACGACTATGTTGTTCCAGGCCCCGGACCCCGGCAGTCTTGTGGCGGCAGAGAAAAAACGTTCCGCCACCCATATTCTGGTCAAAACCCTTCTCCGCCTGATGGCCCTCAACTTCAACCTGCGGCCGTCCCTGAAACGCTACCTTAAAAGCGACCAGGGATGGATCAACTTCACCGTGGGGATCCGAACGGAAAACAGCAGCATCCGGACTGCGATCCGGTTCCGGGACGGGACCGTACGTGTTCTTACGGGCATTCCCGGCGATTGCGACATCACCCTGATTTTCACCTCTGATGCCGCGGCCCGCAAACTGCTGGGCGCAACCCCCACCCAGCAGATCTTCATGCTGATGAAGAGCGAATTCCGCAGCGTGGGCAACGCCTCCTTCATGAACCTCTTCTTCTTTTATCTGTCCCTGCTGCTGCACAACAAGCAGAAAAAGCTGATGCAGAAGGAACGCACGGCCCGGCAGAAGGAGCTGTCCGCCGCCTCCCCCATGGCCAACGTGTCCTTGAGCCGGGCGATTCAGGAGCGATCACGGCAGGGGCTGACCGGCCCAAAGAACGATCCGGGCGTCCGCTACCTGGATGATCCCTATCTGGCCGAATACCGTCTTCCGGACTTTCCCCGCATCCAGGCGTTTCTGGAAATCCACTTCACCCAAAAAGCCGAAGTCTGCCCGGAGCGCCCCCATCTGCTGACCGGCTGGTTCAAGGCCAACGGATTTGAAACCGACAGCCGGGGCTTTGCCTGGAATCCGGATCTGCGCCAGGCCGGTGCCTTCCGCCACCTCATGGAGAACCGGAAACCGATCATCCGCCGGAACGATCTGATCGCCGGAACCACGACCACCCGGGAAATCGGGGTGGTCGTCTATCCGGACAGCCATGGCACCATGATCTGGTCGGAGCTGTTGACCGTTCCCCATCGCACCCTGAACCCCTATGACATCGATGACGCCACCCGGGACCTCCTGCACCATGAGATCTTTCCCTTCTGGATTCACCGGAACTTTCGGGAATGGGTGCGCAAGGAATACAATAGCCCTCTGTGCCAGGCCATCGACGAGCGTTTCGCCGTCTACTTCACCTGGAAGCAGGCCGCCCTGTCCCACACCATCCCGGATTTCCCCAAGATATTGCAACTCGGCGCCCGGGGAATCATCTATGAGATCAAGGAGCAGCTCACGGACGGATACCTCACCAAGGAGCAGAAGGCCTCCCTCCGTGCCATGATACAGTGCCTGGAAGGGATGATCACCTATTCCCGCAACCTGGCCGAGCAAGCCGGGAAGGAGGCGACGGATGAAACCGATCCAGCCCGGAAACAGGAACTGGAAAATCTGGCGACGATCTGCCGCCGCGTGGTGGAGCTCCCGGCCCGCAATCTGAACGAGGCGGTCAATGCCGTATGGATCACCTGGGTGGGACTGCATATGGAAAACACCAATGCCGGACTCTCTCTGGGGCGGCTGGACCAGTGGCTCCAGCCCTATTTTGAAAAAGACATGGAACAATGCCGCACCGCAGAGGAAAAAAAGAACTGCATCCGGCATGCCATCGAACTGATCGCCTGCTTTTTCATGCGCTGCACCGATCACCTGCCCCTGACCCCGGACCTGGCCAACTGGTATTTCGGGGGCAGCTCCTCGGACCAGGCCATCACCCTGGGCGGGGTCACACCGGAAGGCGAGGATGCCGTCAACGACATGACCTACATTTTTCTCAAGGTCACCGAAATGCTGAGCATCCGGGACCCCAACGTCAATGCCCGGTATCATCCATCGAAAAACAGCGATACCTACCTGAAGCGCTTGTGCGAGGTCAACCTGACCACGGCCGCCACCCCGTCCCTGCACAACGATGCGGCCATTTTCCGGTCCCTGGCGGAGATGGGCTACGATCCCGCAGATATTCACAACTGGTCCGCCACCGGGTGTGTCGAGCCCACCCTGTCCGGCCGTCACATCGGACACACCAATTTTCAGATGATGAACATGGTCGCCGCCCTGGAGATGGCCCTCAACAATGGCCGCCATCCCCTCATGGACTGGAAGCTCGGTCCGGACACCGGGGCGGTGGAAGACGGCGCATTTGCGACCTTTGACCACTTTTTTGCGGCCTTCACCCGGCAGTTCGCGTTTCTGATCGATCAGTCCATCGCGTATAACGAGATGCTGGGCAAGGCCCATCAGGTGATCCGGCCCACGCCCCTCCTCTCCGCCCTGATCGAGGACTGCATTCAGACGGGAAAAGACGTCACCCGGGGCGGGGCCCGCTACAACAGTTCCGGGGCCGCCCTGATCGGCCTGGCCGACGTGACCGACGCCATGATGGTGATCAAGAAGCTGGTATTTGACGAGAAAAAGGTCTCCTTTGCGGATCTGAAACAGGCGGTGGACACCAATTTCCAAAACCACCCGGCCCTGCATGCCATGATCATCCGGCAGGTACCCCTGTTCGGCTCCGGCAGCGACGAGGCCGTGGCCATGGCCGGCCGGATCACCAGATTCGCCCATGACTGCTACGGCGGATACACCAACTACCGGGGCGGACGCTACACCACCGGGTTCTGGTCCATGTCCAACCATGTGATCTACGGCACCCTGACCGGCGCGCTGCCCTCGGGCCGACTGGCCGGCAAACCCTTCACCCCGGGCCTGACGCCGGAGCCCAATGCTTCCCGGAATCTTTTGGACAACCTGCGGGATGTGGCCCGGCTGGACCCGACAACCATGAACAACAACATCGCCTTCAACGTCAAGGTGGTGCCGGGCGCGGCCGACAGCCGGGAAAAAACCGTGGGGAACATGTTCGCCTACGCCAAAACCTATTTCAGTCTGGGGGGCATGCAGATGCAGATGAACGTGGTGACCTCGGAAACCCTGCGGGACGCCATGGCCCATCCGGAAAACTACCGGAACCTGCTGGTCCGTATCTCCGGATACAACGCCTATTTCGTCACCCTGAACCGGGATCTGCAGATGGAGCTGATCGAACGGGCGGAATACGGGCTGTGAAAACCATCCGATGCCGGATCAGGTCTGCCTGACCTCGTCCAGCACCCGGCGGACCGTTCCGGCCAGCTCCGCCTTGACGATGGGCTTATAGGCAACCGCTCGGATTCCCATCGTCCTTGCGGTATCGCCTGATATGGTTTTGCTGTAACCGGTGCAGAGGATCACCGGAATATCCGGACGGATTTTCATCATTTCCGCCGCCAGCCGGTCGCCCCTCATGCCCGGCATGGTGGCGTCCGTGACGATCAGGTCAAATACCTCCGGATTTTCATGAAACAGCGCAAGTGCCTCCCGGCTGCTGGTTCTGACGGTGACCGCATACCCAAGACCCTCCAGCATTTTGCCGCCCAGCCTGACGATCTGCTCCTCGTCATCCACCAGAAGAATATGTTCCGTACCCCGGGGAAGCGTTTCCGCTTCCTGTTTCTGCTCCAAATCCTCCCGGCCGGCAATGGGCAGATATACGGTAAAAACGGTTCCCTTTCCCGGCCGGCTCTCCACCGTTATCCCTCCGCCGAACCGCTCCACGATCCCATGCACCATGGCAAGGCCCATGCCGGTGCCCTCGCCCACGGCCCGGGTGGTGAAATACGGCTCAAAGAGATAGAGTTAGAGATAAGAGATTGCTTTCTACGACTTGATGTATCTCAGAAACGGTCTTGTATGTCAAGTTTTTACAGGCGCTGTATCTTGTGGCGGGTGTGTTGAAGGTTTTAGGGGGATCAGACAGTTATGTCGGTTGAGATGAATCCAGAAAAATTCTGAAAATCGGCATCATTTTTAATGATTTTGGCGACACCTATCCTGTCTACCGGGTTGCAATTTATTGCGCCCAGACATCTTCAAATGCCGGTTGCGCATATGACTCGTCATATGCAACCTCTTAGACTTGCTGATGTTTTTTGACCGGCGGGTCATGGTTCCGGACATCCCAAAGATTCAAATGCACCAGGATTTTCCGGATAATGTCCGGCTCCTCGATAAATGAGATGATCTTCATAGCCCCCTTACACTTCGGACAAAGCAGGGGATCCACCTGATAAATTTTCTGGATCAGCCGGGCCCAGTTTTTTCGAAATGCGCGGGATGTCAGAACAGGTTCGATCAATGCTGGCACCTCTTCATCAGCCCCCGCCTGCTTCCTCATGCCACGCAGTTTGTTTGAATAGAAACCATAATACCTCACCATTTGTTCGTAAGCGGTTAATAAACCGCAGTCGCCTCCGCCCGTTCAATCTGCTCAGGCG
>CAYZXZ010000088.1:0-11502 GCA_964481615.1 uncultured Desulfobacteraceae bacterium
AAGGAGTTTACACCATTTTTAACTTTTCCGCCGCGTAGCGGCTTCGTTCAACAAGGTGGTGCGCTTGTCGTGCCGGCAATCCATGCGGCGTTAGAAGAGCGGCTTAATCGGCATGTGGCGGCGTCGACAGTTTACCGAATGCTGGCCAGGCATGGCTGGCGAAAAGTAGCGCCGGATACCTGTCATCCCAAACGGGATGTTAATGCACAGGAGGAGTTTAAAAAAAATTCCACGAAACAGTGGCGCAAACTGTTGATCAAAATGCTTTAAATCTGCCATTATGAGTGATGTTTCAAGATGAGGCACGATTTGGCAGGTTGAGTGATCCGAGGCATTGTTCGTTGGGGAACTTGCGTCAAGCAGATACCCCATTTCAACAATATTCTCGCTGTCATCATGGGAAGCACCGAACTGGTTGAACAGAGCCTTCCCGAAGATCATCCGGCCCGTATCCGGCTGAAAAACATTGAAACCGCGGTCGCCAGGGCCAGGGACATCGTCTGGCAGCTCATCCATTTCAGCCATCAGACCGTTGAAGAGTACAACGCCATCGATATTAAAAACATGATTACAGAAACCCTCGATTTAAAAAAAACCGTCAACTCCTCCAAACGTTACCGTTCAAACCGTTATTGAGGACGACTGCCCGGCGATTCACGTCAATCCCGATCAGATGCGGCTGTTGCTTTCAAACTTGTGGGAAAACGCGATGGAAGCCATGTCGGATCAGTGCGGCAGATGGAAGTCCGCCTTGAAAATATCCTTCTGGAAAGCCCCCTGCCCGATAAGGGGGCGGATATGAAACCCGGCCGCTATCTGCGTCTTACCGTCAGCGACAACGGCCGGGGATTGATCCGGCTCATCTGGACAGTATCTTTGATCCGTATTTCACAACCAAGGATTTCACATACGGCGCTGGCATGGGGCTTTCCATCGTCCATGGCATTGTGAAGGGAAACAGCGGCGCCATCACCGTCAGCAGCACTCCCGGCCGCGGCACCCGCGTACGCATCTTTTTTCCGGCGATCAACGAACGATAGAATTGCTTTTCGTACAATCACGGAAGATCCGGATAATCATCTTCAATGGGATTGAAAACCGGGCTGTCGCCGTTATAGGCGGACCCCTCGCCCATGCTCCATTCAAACCAGGAGCTGTCGAAATTGCTGATTTCCGGGTAGCCGATCATATAGGCGAAAAACCAGGCCAGACTGGAGCGCCAGGCCGTTCCGCAGTAGAAGCTCAAGTGTTTGTTTGTGGTCAGGCCGATGGAATTCCAGTAGGGATAAATTTTCTGGGGCGCCAGGGTGCCGTCGGCGTTGAGATAATCCTGCATCCCCGAAGTGCCCGTGCCGGCTTTTCCCCAGACCGCGCCGGGAACCCGGCCGCTGGTGGGGATATAGCTGTACGGCGCGATGGCGCCGGTATATTCATCCCAGGTTCGGATGTCTACGATCAGCGCATCGGGTTCGAGTCCGTTGATCACATCGCGGACAAAGGGAATATCGGATTTGGATTCAGGATGGATGGCTGTTGTCCGGCCGGGATCATCCGGATCAAAAGCAGCCACGGGCCGTCGCACCCGGGAGATGGTTTCCAGATCGTATCCGGCGGCGGTCCAGGCGGTTTTGCCGCCGTTTAAAAAACGGACGTCTTTAACGCCGGCATACATCAGGGTCCAGAGCAGCCGGGCCGCGGCGGACACGTTGCCATAGACCACGACTGTTGTGTTTTTATCAATGCCCATATAGGCGATGGCCGGCAGCAGATACTCATCCGGATAGATGTTCCACCAGTTGCGGGGCAGGGCGTCATCCGGCCCAAGGCCTTTGGCGGCGTCTTCTTCCTGGGTGGTGCTGCGGTCCCAGCAGGGCGGTTCGCCGGCGTCCACGGGCCAGTCGATGCGGGCGTTGAAACAATCGTATTCAATTTCATCGGTATTCACCCAGACGGCTTCGGGAATATGACCGTTGTTGTATGCATCGCCGGCCGGTCCCCACCCGGTTTCCACAATCACATAGGGCTTGCCTTCATTATTGTTATCGATCATGCTTTTCAGCCAATTGGGGCTGACCAGCTTGTCGCTGTTGCCGATTTCCCTTGGATTGTCGTAATAGGACCACTCAAACCAGCTCCCATCGTAATTGGCCGCCGGCCACCCCATCAGGTAGGCATAAAACGTGTACAGTCCCGAGCGCCAGCCGGTGCCGCAATAAAAGAACATGGTTTTTTCCTTTGAAAATCCCGAGGCGAGCCAGCTTTTTTCCACTTCCGTATAAATTCTGAAGGACTGGCTGTCGCCGCTGACCAGTTCCACCCAGTCACCGATCCACTGAGCCCCTGGAATCCGGCCGTATTCATGGAAATAATGGTAATAGGAATTGGAAGAGCCTACAAATTCTGCCCATTCCCGATCATCCACGATCACCGCGTCTGTTCTGGTTCCGTCGATCACATCATGGATATCCTGCGTTACGGCGAGGAAGCGCCGTTTTCCACCTCCGCCGAAATCCACGGGGGCCGGGATGTTCGGCGTGGTTTCGATGGCCCCGCCGTAGGCCACCCACGCTGGATAATTGCCGTTAAGAATACGGACGTCTTCCACCCCCGCCAGGAGCAGTGCCCAGGCCGTGCGTCCGGCGGTCATCATGGAAATCTCGTCATCCGCGTAAACCACCACGGTCTTGTCACGGGAAATGCCCAAACCGCCGAAAAACGCCTGAAGTTCGGGGATGGATTTCACGTTGCCTTCTTCGGGGAGCAGATATCCGTCCCCATATTCGGAATTCGGGCCGTTTTCGATGCTGTAGGTGTCCATGAAAATCGCACCCGGAATGTGCCCGGTTTCATAGGGGCTGCCGACATAATCGGTGCGGTTCTCATAGTAGCGGGGCTCCCAGGAAGTAAATAGAATCACATAGCCGTTGCCGGGATAGGTGTCGGGATTGTTCCCCTTGATCAGATCATCGACCCATTTGGGATGGACCAGGGCCTTATAGTTTTTCAGCTTGTCCATGGGTTTGGATCCATCGGCGGCCCAGTTCCAGATGGAAGCATCGTAGTTGGATGCCCGCTCATAGCCCATAAGACGCATGACAAAATAGGCATATGCGCTGCGGATCCCGGCGGTGCAATAGGCGGATGCCTCCTTGTCCGGGGTGGCGCCTTTGGAGGAAAACAGATTTTGCATGGCCGCGTATTCCAGAATGGTTTTATCCGCCTGAAAGCAGCGTTCATAGGGAAGATGCACCGCGCCCCGGATATGGCCGCCTCTTTTCTCGCCGTAAAGCTTCCAGCCGATATATTCGGCGTCGGTACGGGTGTCGATGACAACAAAATCCGGATCATTCAGCCGGTCGGCGATATGGTTTTTATCGGACACCACGTTTTTGTTGACTTCGGCCTTAAAGTTCGCCGCCCGCCGGGTCCGGACCGCGGTTTCCGTTTCCTTGCCGTCTGCGACCCATTTGTCCCAGCCGCCGTCCAAAATGCGGACATGAGGACAGCCAAGGTATTCAAACATCCAGAACAGACGCCCCGCGGCGCCCCAGGAGGCAGTGGTGTCGTCATAAATAATCATCCAGGTGTCGCGCTTGATGCCGACGGCCCCCAGCAGCTTTTCCAGTTCGGGTACCGGCTTTAGATTCAGGCCCGCATCCGAAAACTGCTGCCACGGCATGCTGATGGCGCCGGGGATATGCCCGGCATTGTAGGCTTCCGCACTTCGGGCATCCACGATCACCACACCGGCATCAAACAAATGCTCCTGCCCGGCCAGAAGCCCGCCGTTGGGATACCCTTTTGTCGACGGATTCACGCCGGGATCGATTTTTGTCTTGGTGCTGGAATCGTTGCACCCCCAGATCCCCACAAACAAAAAAGCCACGCAGAGCACGCATGCAAACAACCGCTTCTTTTCAACCATCCCTTGACCTCCATTTTCTTCGAGTTTTATGCTTAAAATCAGGTTCATGAATTCCCGGAAAGGCGACAATAAATGTCTGGCATTGAGCGGCAATAATGTCAAATTCAAAATATTAATAAATTCTTTTAAATCTATTGATAATTTCTATATATTAATTCCTGTTCACATCATGTGCGGCCTCGGATACAGTAAGTAAGCCAGAAAATATCTCAAAACCACAGATAAGGATCAAGGCCGCAACGATGAGCACGATGGCGGTTTTCGTGGAAAAAATGAATTTCCAATGCACGGATCTCATTCATGCCGGGCTGCCGTTGCTCGTGCTGATCTGTTTTCTGAAGCTTTCGACACTGCCGCATCCGGCGTTTCATGTTCCAGAATTGATCGGATACACGGCCCTGCTGACCAGCCTGTCGGCGGCGGCGGCTTTTGCGGGGGAAAGGGAGGGCGTCGGCTGGTCCCCGGGATTTATTCTTGTTCTGGCGGCCACGATGCGGCTCCTTTTTCTGTTTCAGGAACCGGAACTCTCGGATGATATCTTCCGCTATCTGTTTGACGGCATGATGATGGCAAGAGGCATCAATCCCTATGCCGCGGCTCCCGATGCCGTCATAACGAACGATCCGGCCGTCGCGGCCCTGATCCCGCTGGTCAACCACGGCCATCTGCCGACCATCTATCCGCCGATGGCCCAGTTTATCTTTGCGGCGGGCGTGTTTTTCGGCGGGATCTTCGGCATAAAACCGGTGCTGGTGATCATGGATCTAGCCGCCTGCTTTCTGGTCATCCGGATACTTCGCCAGCTTCATCTGCCGGCATCCCGCGCCGTGCTGTATGCCTGGCATCCCCTTCCAGTCATCGAAATCGCGGCCTCCGGCCATATTGATGCCGCCGCCGTCTTCTTTCTGATGCTCTCGTTGGCCATGGCCCTTTACGGCATCCGGATTTCCAAAAAGGTAAATGGCGACGCCGGCACGTCCAAAACATTCATCCGGTGGAAAGGAATCATTGTCGCTGTTGCCGCCGGGGCCTGTTTTGGGGCCGGCGTGCTGGTGAAATGGATTCCGCTGCTGTTTTTGCCTGGCGTTTTATTGCTGATCCTCGGACGTCTCCGCAAATGGTGGATTGTCGGATTCATCATGGCTGCATTCGTGATGACCGCGCCGTTCTGGCCGGAGATTAAAAACAGTTTGGCCACGCTTTCGGTTTATCTGGCTCACTGGGAGTTTTCCGGATTTGCATTCCGGATGCTGCGGGAGATCACCGGTGCCGGTCAGACGGCCCGCCTTATCCTGGCCGCCTGCGGAGTGGTCGCTATTGGAGGGATTTATGCACGATTATTTTTTCGCGATTTTTCCTGCGCTTCGGATTATCCTCCGGCGGAATCTGATGAACAACAACGA
This sequence comes from uncultured Desulfobacteraceae bacterium, assembly GCA_964481615.1. Classification (GTDB taxonomy): domain Bacteria; phylum Desulfobacterota; class Desulfobacteria; order Desulfobacterales; family Desulfosalsimonadaceae; genus SURF-33. The sequence continues at coordinate 5,329 of CAYZXZ010000088.1, forward strand.
GCCCTGCCGGTTTTAAAATCATTTTACGAGGCAGCTTTCGCCTGGCTACTGCTGACTCCCACCCTCCATCCCTGGTACGCCCTCTATCTGGTCTGCCTTCTTCCCTTTGCGGGGGGCCCGGCCGGCATCGTTTTGTCCTGTTCCGTGCTGCTGGCTTATCGCGTAATGATTCCCTACCATATCACCGGAATCTGGATGGAAGGCGACATCGCGCCCCTTCTCATCATCGCCGGGCCTGCCGCCGCCTGGACCGTTCATCGACTATTCAAATGGTTTGCGCGCCCGTGATCCTCCTCATTGGCGATCTCAATTTATCGGCAAAAATTAATAGATATTATCAATTTGACAAATTGAATTTTTTAATTTTATTATAAAATCTATATTTTCCAATAAATAAAGCGTTATAGCCACGAAAATCAGATCCCGTGCTAAAATGCTGCGGATTTAAGATGGCGCCATTTAAAAATCATGAAAAACAGAGAGATATCGTTAAAAATTGACCCAAAGCGGCCCTTGCGGACTGAACTGGGAGCACAAATGTCATGTGTCATGGGCGCATGCATCGACTGCCCAAAATGCGCGGGAGAGTGCGCATTTTTAAAAAAATACGGCACCCCGAAAACCATTGCCGCAGCCTATGATCCATCCGACACCTCATGGCTGACCTTGCCCTTTGAATGCAGCCTGTGCGATTTGTGCGCGGCTGTATGCCCGGTAAACCTGACTCCCGGCGCCATGTTCCTGGAAATGCGGCGTGAAGCCGTGGCCCGAGGCGTCGCACCATTGCCCGCCCATAAAAAAATCATGGCCTATGAACGACGCGGCATCTCCAAAACCTACTCCTGGTACAGCCTGCCGGAAAACTGCCGCACCGTATTTTTTCCGGGATGCGCATTTGCCGGCGCCCGCATGGACACCCCCATCGCATTGTTTGAACACTTAAAAACCGTTATCCCCGAGCTAGGGATCGTTCTGGACTGCTGCGGCAAGCCCTCCCATGACCTGGGACGAACCGAATTTTTCCATGATGCATTCACCAAAATGAGCAGTTGGCTGGGGGCCTACGGCGTAGAAACCGTCATGGTCGCCTGCCCCAACTGTTACAAAGTCTTTGCCGCCTACGGATCTCCTCTGGAGGTGATCACGGTCTATGAATTTCTGGCTGAAAACGGCTTTCCCGGACCCAGCGAAACAACAACCTCCGAACTTTCCCTGCATCCGGTTTCCATTCATGATCCCTGCGTGCTGCGCAATGATTCCGGCGTTCAAACGGCGGTCCGGCGCCTGGCGGCAGCGGCCGGATTTTCCATTACGGAAATGCCTCACAGCGGGGAAAAGACACTGTGCTGCGGTGAAGGCGGGGCTGTCGGCTCTGTGGCGCCCGAACTGGCGTCCACCTGGGGAGACATTCGCCGAACCGAAGCCGGCGGCCGACGCCTGTTGACCTACTGCGCCGGATGCACGGAATTCTTGAACCGAAAAATCCCGACGGATCATATTCTTGACGCCGTTATCCATCCGGAAACCGTGGCCGCCGGAAAACGAAAGGCAGCCACAGCCCCGCTGACCTATCTCAACCGCATCCGGCTGAAACGCTATCTGCGAAAGCATCACCCTGGCGCCGTCACCCGGGAGCGAAATTATAAGCCAGTTTCGGAAAAGGCCGGCGGCAATATTATAAAAATCATCATCCTGATGGTGATCGCCGCCGCCATTGCGGGGATTCGTTTTGCCGGAATTCAGGATTATTTCGATGCCGAATCCCTTCGTGGAGCCGTGGCATCGTTTGGCCATCTGGCCCCGGCGGTCTATATCCTTATATATACCATCGCGCCTTCGCTCTTTTTGCCCGGACTGCCCATCACCATTGTGGGCGGCATCCTTTTCGGGCCGTTATGGGGAGTGATTTACACCATTTTCGGGGCCACGGCCGGGGCATGTCTGGCATTTCTGATTTCACGGTATGTGGCCCGGGACTGGATCCAGGCCCGGCTGACCGGTCCACGGTGGCGTCAACTGGACCGAAGCGTGGAGAAAAACGGCTGGAAAATCGTGGCCTTTACCCGGCTGGTTCCGCTGTTTCCCTTCAACCTGCTCAACTACGCTTTCGGGCTGACCTCCATTAAGTTTCTGCCCTATGCCGTCACCACCTTTTTCGGAATGCTCCCGGCATGCATCGCATTTATCGTGTTTTCCAGTTCGCTTCTGGATCTGTTTAAAGGACATATTTCCACGGGCCTGATCATCGGCATCCTGCTGATTATCGCCGTGTCGCTGATTCCGTTTGTCATCCGCAAATTCAGACCCCAACAAGCCGATAATCTGGAGATCACATAACGCCCATGGAATCATTTTTAATCATGACGCCAAAAAAATATTTTAAAATGACGATTTATTGCATACAGGAGATAAATATATGAAAAGGCAGATGATTTACGGTCTATTACTGGCCGCCTTCATGGTATTTCCAGGCACCGGGACGCTTTATGGCGGGGCATGGACCCAGGAAAAAAGCAGCAGCTACCACCGGCTTGCCGCCAACTATTATTATGCCGACAAAGAATTTGATATAAACGGCAGCACCCGGTCCATGACCGGCAACGGCGATTTCCGCGACGTCAACCTGAGCTATTATATCGAATACGGACTTATTGATGAACTAACGGTCCTGGCATCGCTGTATTACAAGGGATATTAAACGGGAAGATGATTATGTCAGATCCGACGCCAAGGGCATGGGGGATATGGACCTGGGCCTGCGCTATAGGCTGCATAGCGGCGATATCGGGGTCTTTGCCGCCAAAGGATTGATAAAACTATCTGAATTTTATGATAAAAACGATGCCATACCCCTGGGCAACGGCCAGTATGATTATGAAATGCGGCTTCTTTTCGGTCGATCCCTCTGGCCGACGATTCCAGGCTATATGAATCTGGAAGCCGCTTATCGATATCGCGCCAAACGTCCGGGCGACGAATTCCGTTATCTGGTGGAAGTCGGCTCGGATCTGGGGAAACATTTCTACGCCCGGGCCAAGCTGGACGCCATTGTCGGCCTGGGAAACGGCGATGATATAATCGATGCGTTCGGCAATCCCACCGCCACCCTGGAATATGATCTGGCCAAGCTGGATCTGGTGGTCGGATACCAATTGATGCAAAAATGGGGTCTTGAACTGGGCTATACCCCCGCGTTATGGGGAGAAAACACCGCCAAAGGCGCCACCTGGACCCTTGCCGTCACCTATCAGCCCCGGCGTTAGGGAATCGATATGATCGACGGGCGCCGCATCGCATTAATCATTCCGGCACGCAATGAAGCCGAATCCATCGGCCGGGTAATGGGCCGGATCCCGGAAACGGTGGATCAGGTGATCGTGGTGGATAACGGCTCCACCGACGGCACGGGCGCTATTGCCAAAGCTGCCGGGGCCTATGTGGTGCGCGAAAACCGGCCGGGATACGGCCGGGCCTGCCTTGCCGGCATCGCGCGATTGAAACAGAATCCGCCGGCGATCGCTGCTTTTGCCGACGGCGACGGCAGCGACAACCACGCGGCCTTAAATGCGCTACTTGCTCCGCTGATCCGGAATAACCTGGATCTGGCGCTGGCCCGGCGGATTCCCCAAACCCGAACGGCCTTAAGCCCCCAGCAGCGCTTCGGCAACCGCCTGGCGGCTTTTCTTGTCCGGCTCTTGTGGGGATTTAAATACGAGGATCTGGGTCCCATGCGGGCCGTGCGGTGGCAGGCCCTTGAAAAGCTTGACATGCAGGACCGAAACTACGGCTGGACCATTGAGATGCAGATAAAGGCGGTACAGCATGATCTGCGCATCCGGGAAATCCCGGTGCTGTATTTGCCCCGCCTGGCCGGAGCATCGAAAATCAGCCGCACTTTCAGCGGCGTGATCAAGGCCGGCGGCAAAATTTTATGGATTGTAGCCCGGGAAGCATGGAAGGATCGTAAATCAATCATGCATCATCGACTCCGGTACGGGCAAAAGAATAAAATATGATATATACTGCCAAACAACGTCAAGGATAAAACAATGTTATACTGGATGATTTCTTTGTACATCGGCAGTTTTTTGATGGTCACGGCGGCCATGCCCCTTTGGGCCTTTGATCTGCGCCGCATCGAACCTTCCCAGGCATTGGAACTTCAGGATGTGATCATCCTGGATGCCCGACCTGAGAAGGAATGGCGGCAGGGTCATATTCCCGGAGCGTTGTCATTTTCTTGGGAAAATTATACCCGCACGGGAGTGGGAGGCGAAAAATGGCGGACTTTCCCGCCCGAAGAACTCGCTGCGGTTTTGGGCGCCATTGGAATCAGCCACACCGATGCCGTGATGGTTTATGGAGATGCCGACACCAGTTGGGGCGGAGAAGGCTGGCTGGTCTGGGTACTGGCCTGGCTGGGCCATCAGGGGCCGGTCTATTTTCTCGACGGCGGGATCCAGAGCTGGCGGGCCGCCGACCGGCCGCTGACTTCGGATACTGTCAATAATCGCACCCCGGCCAAATATCAGGTGCTTTTGCAGTCGAAGTTCAACATAGACAGTGAGCAGATTGAAACCCGGAAGGATGAGATCAATCTCATCGACACCCGAAGCTATCTAACCGAGTGGCTTCCCGGGCGACTGCCCGGGGCGGTCCATATCTCCTGGAAAAAATTTTATCGTGGTTCCAAACGACGGGCCCTTTCCCCTGAAGAACTCAAGACGTTGTTGGTAAAGCAGGGTGTGGATCTGGACAAACCGGTTATTTACTATTGTACCGCCGGCATCCGGTCCGGCTATGCATGGCTGGTCCATCAGCTCAACGGACTGCCGGGGGCCGTCAATTATGAAGGCGGCACTGAAGAGTGGGTAAAGAAACATCCCCTGGTGAGATGACCCATGACATCTCTGATCCTCAATGTGCTGACGGTAGTTCATTTTCTTTCCGTCGGAGGACTGGCCCTCTACGGCATCCACCGGATCTGGATGATTTACTGCTGGCGCCGGTGCGCGCAGATTTCTTCGGCGCATGAACCGGACCCTTTATTGAAAAAAGATCTTTCCTTACCGGCAGTGCTTCCCACGGTCACCGTCCAGCTTCCCCTCTATAACGAATCCCTGGTGGCCGGCCGGTTGATCGATGCGGTGGCGGCCTTTGACTGGCCGACGGAAAAGCTTGAAATCCAGGTTTTAGATGATTCCACCGACCACACCCGCCGGGTTGTGGATGAAAGGGTTTCCTGCTGGTCCGCCCGGGGAATCGATATCTACGTCCTTCGCCGCCAACAACGCACGGGGCATAAGGCCGGTGCCCTGGCCAACGGGCTGGACCGGGCCAACGGGGAATTGATCGCCGTGTTTGACGCGGATTTTGTCCCCCGGCCCGATTTTTTACAAAAAATGGTCCCGCATTTCATCGACCCGGATATCGGCATGGTTCAGGCCAAGTGGGGGTTTCTCAACACCGGGTATTCCTGGCTGACCCGACTCCAGTCCCTGCTGCTTTCCACCCATTTCGGCATCGAACACGAAGTCCGGTTCCGGCGGGGGCTGTTTTTCAATTTCAACGGAACCGCCGGGATCTGGCGGAAAACGGCCATCGAAAGCGCTGGCGGATGGTCGTCGGATACCGTGACCGAAGACCTGGATTTAAGCTACCGCGCTCAGATGGCCGGATGGCGGTTTGTCTATGCCGGCGATGTGGTGGTTCCTTCGGAGCTTCCGGTAACGCTTTCGGATTTCCGACGACAGCAGGAACGATGGGGGAAAGGGGCTATTCAGACCGCCAGGAAACTACTTCCCAAACTGATGGTCTCGCCTCTTTCTCCCAGGATCAAAATCGAGGCCGCGGCTCACCTGCTGGCCAATTTCTGCTGGGTCTTCGCGCTTGCGGCCACCGTCACGTTATTTCCGGTATTGATAAGCCGAATCGACATTGGCGTTTACCAGATCATCTGGTTTGACGCGCCGCTGTTTCTGCTCACCGGCATCGCGGTGATCGCCTATTACCTGATTTATGGATGGCGGACCTGCCGACGCCGGGACCTCTGGGTGCTGCCGATGCTGCCCGCGGCCAGCATCGGCCTGGCGCCGTTTTTTTCCCTGGCGGTAATCAAGGGGCTGACTCAAAAAGGCGGCATGTTTCTCCGGACCCCCAAGTTCGGGATCACCG
>CAYZXZ010000089.1:0-11409 GCA_964481615.1 uncultured Desulfobacteraceae bacterium
AGCCTGCGTCGCCTCCTCCTTGCCGCCGTATGTCATCTTGAATGCAAAATGGAATGAACTGCCGGTATACCCAACACGATGTCAATGATATGGGGGAAAACACCTTTTTGTTCAAATGACTTCAAACGGAATATGGCTTAATTTCAACGTAATGTCAATGCGTTTCGTTTTTTTTTGACTTTTTAGCGAGAATTGTTGTATTATATTAAAATGTCTTCCATGTGCGTATATTTTAAAAATTTGTGAGCCCAGTAAACATAAAACCCGTCAGTTAGGCGACAAGCTATGGATTTTTGCTTGTGGCCCCGGAGGTCAACAATGGCCAGTACTTCCGCACAGTCGGTCGCCAATGGCGCCCCCCCGATCAAAGATCTTCTTGGCGAAGGCCTGATCAAAAACGGGCTGATTTCAATGGATCAGCTTCAAAAAGCCCTTAAGCGACGCACGCAGATCGATCTCCCCCTGGGTTCGATTCTTATTGAAATGGGCTTTCTGAGGACCGACGACCTGCTCGCTTTTCTCTCCAAAAAATTCGGTGTGCAGTCCGTTAATCTATTCAAAATCGATATTGATCAAAGCGTTCTTGATCTTATCCCCATAGATAAAATGCAGCACTACAGAATACTGCCGATTGCCGTGGAAGGGAACACACTTACCCTGGCCATGATCAGCCCTCAGGACTTTATAACCATAAGCGATCTTGAATTTACACTCGGGAAGAAAATCAAACCGGTCATTGTCCCCTTTTTCATGATGGAATCGGCTCTTAACCTGCTCTCTTCCGACCATCAGGACGGGATCAAGGGCAAGGCCATTGAAAAACTCTCTCTTTCGGATAAAACCGAAACGCATATATCGCCCAAGATTGAAAAGCTGCTGGCGCATTTCATCAAGACCGGCGCCAGCGACATGCTCCTGACCGCGGGCGCACCGCCGTCAATCAAAAACCGATCCGAAGTTCAGCGCCTTTCTTCTTCCTTTCTGAGCCCTCTTGAATGCGAAGATTATGCCAAGGAACTGTTGGACCAGGATCAATGGAAAAAATTTCTTGAAAAAAATGAACTTGACATTGCCGTAACCTATCCGAAAATCGGCCGGTTCCGGATGAATTTCTACCGGCAGCGCAATTCCGTATCCATCAGCATCCGTCATGTCACCGACAAAATACCTACCCTGCAGGAATTGCACCTGCCGGAATGGCTTCGGGAGTTTGCCCTCAAACCACAGGGACTGATCCTGATTTCCGGCCCGGCCGGACACGGCAAGTCCACCTCCATGAATGCCATGGTCGATATCATCAACACCAATCGAAAATGCAATATCATCACCCTGGAAGACCCGGTGGAATACCTGCATAGGCACAAGAAAAGCAATATCAATCAGCGGGAAGTCGGCAGGGACACCGCCAGCTTTGCAGGAGGCCTCCGCGGCATCTTCCGCCAGGCCCCGGATGTGATCGTCATCGGCGAACTCAGGGATATGGAAAGTTTTGAAATCGCCCTTCGGGCCGCCCGGACCGGTCTTCTGGTGCTCAGCACCATGAACGCCGCAGATTCAACAGCGGTTATCCGCATCATTATCAACATGTTCCCCGCGCATCAGCAGAATATGATCCAGATGCTTCTGGCCGAATCGCTCCTTCTCTCCCTTGCCCAACGGCTGATTCCCCGGCGGGACGGCAAGGGCGTTGTCATTGCAACGGAACGGTTTGCCAATTCCTACCGCGTAAGCAATTTTATCCGGGAAGGCAAGCTGCATCAGATCCGGTCCCAGATGGAAGGCGGCACAGAGGAGTTTTCGCCTTTGGATTTATCCCTTGCCAGCCTTTTCAAAAAAGGGATCATAGAGTTTGACGACGCCATAAAACATGCCACAAATCCGCTTTTTTTTAAGGAAATCACAGGGGTCAAGGTATGATCTGGTCACATGTTAACTGCATGGATATCCTCGACCAGCTTCCGGCGGGTCTTTATTTTGCGGACAAAAACAGAAAAATCATTTACTGGAATTCGTATGCCCGGGAGATTTCCGGATACGCGTCCGATGAGGTGATCGGCCTGCATTGTCACGATAATGTGCTGATGCACGTGGATGACCAGGGGAACAGTCTGTGCAAGGAATTATGCCCCCTGGCGCTGACGATCATCGATGGCCTGATAAGGGAGGCGGATGTTTTTCTGAAACACAAGGACGGGCATCGCATCTCCGTGCGCATACATACCCTCCCTTTAAGAGACAATAGCGGCGAAACTATCGGCGCGGCGGAAATATTTACCGACATCAGCTTGATGCTGTCAATAAAACAAAAAGCGGAAAGGCTGGAAAAAATCGCTTTTTTTGATTCCCTGACCCAACTGCCCAACCGTAAACACATGGAGGCGGAACTCTATTCCAGGCTTCAGGAATTCAAACGCTACGGCATGCCGTTCGGGGTTCTTTTTTTAGATATCGATCATTTCAAGGAGTTCAACGATACAATGGGGCATGACGCCGGCGATCGTATTCTCAAGACGGTCGCAGCCACCCTGCGCGGGTCGGCGCGGCCATTTGACGTTTTTGGAAGATGGGGCGGGGAAGAATTTGTCGGCGTGATCCGCAATATCGATCCTGAAACCCTTGCCATGATCGGTAACCGCTATCTCAAACTGATCGAAAAATCACATGTCGTAATCGAGGGAAAACAGATCGGCATCACCGTTTCCATCGGAGCAACCGCTGTCCGGACGAATGATGCCATCAACACCCTCATCAAGCGCGCGGACCGCTTCATGTATCAGAGCAAGCAAAACGGGAGAAACCGGCTGACCGCTGATTGATATGAAAACAGCCATTCTCTCCGATATTCACGGAAATGCAACAGCGCTCCAGGCGGTGCTTTTAGATATAGACGCATTCTCGGTGGATCTGACCATCAGTCTCGGTGATAATATCGGGTACGGGCCTGAGCCGGAAGCCGTGGTCAGCATGCTTCGTCACCGGAATATTCCATCGGTTATCGGCAATCACGAGCTGGCCATCAACCGGCCCGATTTCCTAAAATGGTTCAATCCAACGGCAAGAGCATCCCTTGAGAAGACCCGGCGGATGATCTCTCCTGAGACCATCGCCTATATTTCAAAACTCGGCTATTGCATGGTCTTAGGCAACTGCCGGTTCGTTCACGGTTTCCCACCGGGGTCTCCCACGGTCTACCTGTTTGAAGTTACTCCCCAAAAACTGAAAAACACCCTTGAACGGATGCGGGACTGGATCTGTTTTACGGGGCATACGCACCTGCTGGAAATCGTTCACTTCAACGGCACCCATGTCCACCGGGAATTATTAGAGGAAGGCGAATTTCACATCAATCTGGATGAAAAATACATCATCAACGCCGGAAGCGTCGGCCAGCCCAGAGGCGGCGACAACAAGGCCAAATATCTGGTCTGGGACGCCGATGCCAGCAAAATCATCGTCCGGTACGTTCCTTATGACGTGGATGATACTGTACGAAAAATATATCAGGCGGGCCTGCCGGAACAGCATGCCTGGCGACTGATGTAAAAAAAGAGACGGATCTGTTTTCGCAATTACCGGAAGCGGGTTGTCCCTTACACAACCCTGTACACGCACCCGCCACACATCCGCCGGATCAGGGTTTAACCGGCCCCACAATAACCTGCTGACCGGGAAAAATTTCGTTTCCCCTTCCCAGATTGTTTAATTCCTGAAGTTTCGGCACGCTGATCCCGTATTTTACCGAAAGACGATAAAGGGTATCTCCTTGCTGGACCGTGTGATACATCAGGCCGTCCGCGGATTTAGCTGCAGCCGGCGGCGCGGCAACTGGAGCGGGTTTTTCAGGTGCGCGGGCAACCGGCGGAGCCTGGGCTTTTTCCGCTGTTTTTTTTAACTCCCTTTCCAACAGCGCGATTTTTTTCTCCATTTCGGAAATAACGGCCGCATTTGCTTTGATAGCTCCGGTCAACTGTTCGATATCCCTTGTAGAAACAGTCTCGGCCGGGCGGCGGGCTTCCATTTCCTCTATTTTTTCCCTGATGCGATCGATTTCGTAGATCTGTTTTTCCAACAGAGCCATCCTGGATTCGATAACGTCGGCATCTTGCTGCGCGGTCTTTGGGGGCCGATTGACGATGAAAAAAAGCGCCATCAGAAAAAGTACACCCACAAGGATAATAATAAGCGGCAGTTTTAATTTTTCCCCGAAAATCCCCGAGGACCCGTTCTTCAGGGATGTATAGTGCGCCTCGGACAGATCGTCATTTTCTTCATTGTTTTTTTTCCATTCCATCTTTGAATTTCCTCTCTTCTCCTTCATAAAAAGGGGGCCAGATTTTTTTCCGGAAGTGCGACAGGGAAGAATGAACACCCGGTATTCGAATTTTTTTTAAATCGTATCAGCCCGCCTGTCAAGGGATTGTTGCAGATTATCGGGCTTGCCGATGAACTTATGAAAATATTGACGAGTCGTTACAAAAACGACAATGCACTGCTGTCGGCGTCGGCGGTAAACCACCTTGACCTCTGGGTTTTATTTTTTTATAGTGGGTCGCGTTACAGACGATCACGAAAACAGTCTTTTTACGATTCCATCATCGTCACAACCCGAAAAAACGATAAAGGCCGCAGGAACCATGAATGATCCGGACCATCCGTTTCACACATATACCCATGATTTCGTCAAAACATACCAGGGATTGATCGCTTTCGGCTGGGACCGTGAAACCGATGAGAAATCCATCATCTGCTATCTGCAGATGTTTTCCGATGATACCCTCATGAAAACCCTAGCAGGACGGCTGACTGACGGCGAGATCAACGATATCCAGAACCTGATTTACCGCCTGCTAAAGGCTCATCTGACCGAACCGGAGTACCACCGCCTGTTTCTCAAGGAAGAGCATCCGTAGTGCCGAAAAAACCTACGGATGCAAGACCTCAAAAAAATATGGAAACCATTATAACGTTTGACCGACGGAGAACCGCATGCTCAACGAAAAATACCTGCACCGCTACGCCGACGTCATCTTATGGGGATTAAAGACCGCCAAAAAGGGGCGCATCAAAACAAACGACATCATTATGATCCGATACGAACGGCCCGCCATCGGGCTGGTGGAGATCCTGTATGAAAAACTGATCCGGTTGGGGGTCCACCCGGTGCAGCGGCTGCTACATACGCCAGCCATGGAAAAATGCTTTTATGCCGAATCCAACCCCCGGCAACTGACCTTTATTCCGCCGGGTGATGAAGAATTGCACAAGCAACTCAACGGCGGCATCGTGATCCTGTCACCCGAGTCGCTCATGAACCTTAACGGCATCGACCCCGGCCGCATCGCCAAGCCCCTTAAGGCCCGAAAATTCCTGCGGGATATCCTTGACAAACGCGAGGAAGAAGGGCTCTTTGGCTCGACCCTGGCGCTGTATCCCACCGAGGAACTGGCGCGTCACGCCAATCTTGACGTGGAAACCTATGCCGGTCAGGTCGCCGCCGCCTGTTTTCTCAACCGGACTGATCCCATCGCCCATTGGGAGGCGGTTTATCAGAAGGCCCAGAACATCAAGAAACGGCTCAATGATCTTTCGGTGAAAAAATTTCACATCGAATCCGACAGCGTGGACTTAGAGATCACCCCCGGCAAACAACGAAAATGGATCGGCATCTCCGGCCACAACATCCCGAGTTTCGAACTTTTCATGTCACCGGACTGGCGCGGCACCCGAGGCGTTTATTTTGCGGACCAGCCGTCCTACCGCAGCGGAAACTACGTGGAGGGAATCCACATTGAATTTAAAAACGGAGTCGCAGTCCATGCCGAGGCCCGGCAGGGCCGGGATTTTCTCAAAAAACAACTGGTCATGGATTCGGGAGCAAACAAAATCGGTGAATTTTCCTTAACCGATAAATCCTTTTCCAAAATCAACCGTTTCATGGCCAATACCCTTTATGACGAGAACTACGGCGGCCGGTGGGGAAACTGCCATATCGCGCTGGGGGCCTCCTATTCGGACACCTACAGCGGCAATCCGTCCGAGTTGACAAAGGATATCAAAAAGGAACTCGGTTTCAACGATTCGGCTCTGCACTGGGACATCGTCAACACAGAAAAAAAACGTGTGACGGCGCATCTTGCAGACCTAAGCCGGCTCGTGATCTATGAGAATGGGAATTTTACCCTGTAAAAAAGATTTTTTTGCCTGAACAGAGATAAAAAAATCATGAAAGACGCGATCCGGCGGCCCCTGGTTCTGAAAAATACCATTCAGGAATATCCCTGGGGCTCGCATACCGCCATCCAGGAACTCATGGGAAGGCCGGAGACGAAAGAACCCTGGGCCGAACTCTGGATGGGTGGCCATCCCAAGGCCACGTCACAGATAAATATCGATGGAAAATGGATAGGTCTGGATGCTCTGATCCGGAAATTTCCGGATGAAATCCTGGGTACGGCCACAGCAGAACGATTTAACGGTACCCTCCCCTTCCTGTTTAAGATTCTGGCAGCAGAACAGTCTCTCTCCCTCCAGGTCCATCCGGACAAAGCCCGAGCCCGCGATGGTTTTTCCCGAGAAAACGCTTCAGGCATCCCCATTGATGATCCGAAAAGAAATTACCGCGACACGTCCCATAAACCCGAATGTATCTGCGCACTGACGCCGTTTACGGCCCTGAAAGGGTTCCGGGGTATTGATGAAATCACCGACCTTCTGAAAAAGTTGTGCCCGCATGGACTTGCCGACCTGATCCGAAATGCGGCGGCAACCCCGGCCATGACAGGTCTGAATCAAGAACCGGAAAAACAGGCACCCCATGTTGTTCGGCAGCTTTATGCATCGTTGCTTTCCCTGCCCGCGGACCGAAAATCCGACATCATTGCTGAAATTGTTGCAAACGTCCGGCCAGCCGCAGCCAAAGATCCGATATGCGCATGGGTGTACCGGCTCTACCAATATTATCAAGAAGATATCGGCATCCTAGGCCCGGCATTGATGAATCTGATCACATTAACACCCGGGCAGGCTCTTTTCCTTGAATCCGGCGAACTGCACGCCTATCTTCACGGCATGGGCATTGAAATCATGGCCAATTCAGATAATGTGCTGCGGGCCGGCCTGACCGTCAAGCATGTGGATATAAATGAACTGCTCTTTGTGGCGCACTTTGATCCCGCGCCCATCAATCTCCTGAAGCCCGAAGCCGTGGCGCCTAACGTATTCCGTTTTCCAGTATGCGCCGAAGAGTTTGTATTGTCGGTAATCGATCTGGATAAAGGCCTCACCTATACCGCACCGGCCGACCGAAGCGTCGAAATTCTGCTGTGCACCTCAGGCAAAGTCCGGCTGACACATCCCGGGCCGGTCGAAGAAATGATTCTGAAACCCGGAGATTCCGTTCTGGTACCGGCCCGGGCAGCCCCTTACCACCTGACGGGAGCAGCGTGCATCTACAAGGCAGGGGTGCCGATCTGAAGCTTCAACGCCGCAGAAACCAAAAACTGGATTCAAGAGGTATCGTCTTTTAAAGTGACCAAAAAATTTCCTATTTTTCCGGCTGAATTTACGGACAAAGGCGCCGAATTGACTCCCGCCTGACCGGCCCGTTTTTGTGGTTGAACTTGTGGAGATCTCATGCACTTATACGTCAGTGAAATATTTTACAGCATCCAGGGGGAATCGCTTTACAGCGGTCTGCCCTGTGTTTTTGTGCGGTTGGCCGGGTGCAACTTGAGATGCAACTATTGCGACACCCAATATGTCTATGATGGCGGCACGATTATGTCTCTACACGAGATTCTTGACCGCGTTGCCGGATTTTCATGTCCACTGGTTGAAATCACCGGCGGCGAACCCCTGCTCCAGGACACCGCGCCCGCGCTGGTGGACGCACTCATAGCAAAAGGGTATCAGGTTTTAATGGAAACCAACGGCAGCATGGATATCAACAGTGTCAGCAAACAATGCGTCCGGATCATCGACATCAAATGTCCCGGAAGCGGCCAGTCAAATCAAAACGACCTGGAAAACCTCAAGCGGCTCAGCCCCCTTGACCAGCTAAAATTTGTTCTAACCGATCGCATGGATTATGAATTCGCCCGGGATCTGGTCGGCCGCACATGGGATATGGTTCCACCGGTGCCGATCCTGTTTTCGCCGGTTCATGGCCGCATTAAACCGGACGTGCTGGCGGAATGGATCCTTGGGGACCATTTAAATGTGAGGCTTCACCTTCAGCTGCATAAAATCCTCTGGCCCCAGTCCGCACAAGGAAGATAACGGCAATGACCGAGCGACACAACATCTCTTCCGTCGAAACCAGCCGTCGAAAAGCCGTGGTCTTGACAAGTGGTGGGCTGGATTCCACCACCACCCTTGCCATCGCCCTTTCCGGTGGATTTGAATGTATCTGCCTTAGTTTTCAATACGGCCAGCGCCATCATATCGAAATTGCGGCGGCCCGAAGGGTCGTTGCTGCCATGAATGTTGCGCGGCATGAAATAATCCCCCTTGATCTTGGCCGCGTGGGCGGGTCTGCTCTGACCGCCGATATCGATGTCCCCGTTGGACGGACCCTCGAAGCCATGGCCGGCGGCATTCCCGTCACCTATGTACCGGTCCGCAACACCGTTTTTTTGTCATATGCCCTTGCCTGGGCTGAAGTTCTCTTCGCCCCAGATATCTTTATCGGTGTGAATGCAGTAGACTACAGCGGTTATCCGGACTGCCGTCCGGCCTATATTGCGGCCTTTGAAGAAATGGCCAACCTGGCCGTCCGGGATGCGGTTGAAGGCCGGATGACCATCCGAATTCACGCCCCGCTACTGCATATGTCCAAGGCGGACATCATCCACACCGGCATCCGGCTGGGCGTGGATTACGGCCTGACCCACAGTTGCTATGCCCCTTCGAGAAACGGCCTGGCGTGCGGCATCTGCGACAGCTGCATTCTTCGCTTAAACGGATTCCGCGAGGCCGGGATGCCCGACCCCGCCCGCTACGTCATGCGATAAGCCGATCTGGCGCAGTTGCCGACACACCTCAATCCAGGAACATGATAAGGATAGCGCTACGATGCTGAAACATACCTTCTGTCATCTCAGCCACATCGACTTGAAAGGCGAAAAACGTTTGTGGGACAAGGAAATACTGACATGGGAAGCGCTGCTGACCCGCCTGCCGTTTCACGGCGGTTTCAATAAACGCCTGAGGGCCGACATCGAAACGGAGCTGAACGCGTCTATTCGGCACTTTGAACAACAGGACCCGGCTTATTTCGCGGACCGACTTCCTTCGGCCCAGGCATGGCGTCTGTTTCCCGAATTCCGGGACAAAGCCGCCTTTGTCGATATTGAAACCACAGGACTTTACAATCCCGATATCACCACCATCGCCCTTTATGACGGAAAACAGATCCGCCATTATGTCAACGGCATCAACCTTGATGATTTCGTAACGGACATCCGGGATTACGACCTGATCATCACTTATAACGGCAAACGGTTCGACGTACCCATCATTGAATCGTTTTTCAATATCACCCTTTCCCTTGCCCATATCGATCTCCGCTATGTACTCAAGCCTATCGGGTTTTCAGGCGGACTCAAGGGCTGCGAAAAAACAGCCGGCATCCTTCGGGGCGACCTGGACGGTCTTGACGGTGAATTTGCGGTGCGATTGTGGGACGCCTACTATTTGTATGGCCGCATTGAAGCCCTGCATACCCTGCTGGCATACAATATCGCGGATGTCGTCAACCTGGAGAAACTCATGGTCATCGCCTGCAATTGCCACCTGGAAAATATGCGTGTTATTCCGGTGCGAATGCTCCCAAAACCTTTGACCCCGCCGTTGCCGTTTCAGCCGGATATGAAATTGATCCGGTCACTTCAATATTGACAGCCAAGCGTAAAACGTCCTCGTTTTCTTGACGGCAGACATCTTCAGCAAAGATCGGAAAAGTCTTTTCACGAAGCGTACAAAACCGGACTTTCCAACCCTATCAATATTGTTTCTTTTGCTTGATTCTGTAATCGTGTTCTGTCAATATACTGGTATTCATACCGTTATCCGGTCCTGTGCCATAAAAAAATAATATGACAAACTGCGCCCATTGCGACCAGCATCTCTGTGAAACGTCTTTGTTCTTCAAATCCTGAACACCTTAAATGCAAAAAATGCAAACCGCTTGCATCGCGACGATTTCACAACACGCTTTTTCTCAGTGCATTATTGCTGCTCGCATTGCCGGCACATGTCTTTGGCTCGGACCAGGGAGGCCCATGGGTCTTTTCCGCAGGATATGCCTATTATACCGGCTTCGAAGATATCCGGTCCACCTATAAAAAAAACGCCATTGCATCCGGCGCACGCCATGACGTGGTGCAATGGTCGTTCGGCCTCACGCTTCAGGCGCATCGGCGCGTTTCCGAAATCCTGCGCATCGGCGCGGGCATCGGTCCAATCATGACACTGCTCAAAGATACCGATCATGTCCAGGTGCCGGCCTCTGTTTCGGTTATCGCATCCTTTTTTCCGGCCTGGACCCTCTCCCCCTTTGTTCGCGCGGGCGGTTCATATCACATAACCAAAGGAGATTATCTGAGGCATTCCCGTCCGGATGTGCTGGCCGGCCTGGGTGTCGCGTTTTTTGCCAAAAGATCCCTTCACCTGACCGTAGAAGCTACTTATGACGGGGCTTGGGTCACTATCGAGCGCCCGGCGGAATCTACCCCCAAAAAAATCAAGGCAGGAATCTTGGTATTTTCCATATCCGCTGTTTTTTGAGAATAGAGGAAAAAAGTTGCGGGCGTGCGTGCTGTCGGCCGATGGCCGCCGGGAAAGATGAATAAACTAACGCGGAACAACCTTGGAAAACACGTTCATCACAACAACACCAGCGATGATGAGCAGCATCCCAAAGATTGCGGGCGCATCAAGCTGTTGATTGAAGATCAGCCATGCCACAAGCGTGATCAGCACAATGCCGACGCCGGACCAGACGGCATAGGTCACGCCCACGGGAATGGCGCGGAGTGTCAACGACAGAAAGTAAAATGCAATAGCGTATCCCCCAACCACCAGCAGGGAGGGCAAGAGCCTGCTGAAGCCGTCGCTGGCCTTCAGAGCCGAGGTGGCGATGACTTCGGCTGAAATCGCTATCGAAAGAAACAACCAGTATTTCATATCAGGTCTCGATTCTCCATAACTGTTTAACGACTGTAAAAACCGGCCTTGCCAAGTCACGGACCGTCGTCTTATTGTCCCGCGAAAAAAGAAAGGAATTCTTTTGCCTTATCCTTTGCCTCTATAAATGCCTCGACTTTGTCTGCATTGGAAAACTCAATCCGAATTTCGTATTTAGTGTTTGAACGGAAAAAATTATAATCAATAATAACTGATTGTTATAAA
>CAYZXZ010000090.1:0-11258 GCA_964481615.1 uncultured Desulfobacteraceae bacterium
GAAGAGCCACCGGCTCATAACCGGTCGGTCCCTGGTTCGAACCCAGGTGGGCCCACTCTTGATCCATTGCGGCCGCCATATTCAGAGGCCATTTTCTTTCAGCAGGCGTGGATAAATTGTGACCACGCCTTTTTTATGCGTTTTACAGGGGCTTCGGAATAATAAGTCGAATTGTTCGCTTCGCGAGCCCTTCGGAAATAATCAAATTTAGACGGCAATGCAGAACGATTCATATTCATATTCAGGCAAGGGAGGGAATCAATGCCGACAGTCGCCGACATGATCTCGCTGATGAACGAGATCGCCCCCCCGCGCCTGGCCGAGGAATGGGACAATCCAGGGTTGCAGTTTGGTGATCCCGACGGTCCGGTTTCCCACGTAATGGTCTCTCTGGACCCGACACCGGCGGTTGTCCGGGGAGCTTGCGATGCCGGCGCCGAACTCCTGATCACCCACCACCCACTGCTGTTTCGGCCCGTTAAAAAAATCGATCTGCGTACACCCATGGGCAGGATGATCGAGGTCGCGGCCCGTCACCGGCTGGCGGTTTTTTGTGCGCACACCAATCTGGATGCGGTATCGGGCGGGTTAAACGATATTTTCGCTGAAAAACTCGGCCTGCGTGATATTGCTGTTTTGTGCCCGTCGGCATCCATTGAGGACGCCTTTAAACTGGTCGTGTATGTGCCGGAGGATCACTGCCGCCGTGTGCTGGATGTTTTTTTAGAAGGCGGCCAGGGCGTCGTCGGACAATATTCCTGCTGCACCTTCCGGCAGGCGGGAACCGGTACATTCAAGCCTGGTCCGACATCCCGACCGATGATGGGCAGACCAGGTGAAACGGTTCATGCTGATGAATACAGAATCGAGGCCACGGTTGCATCATCGGCCGTAAAATTACTTTTATCAAGGATTGGTGAGGTTCACCCTTATGAAACCATGGCATGGGATCTCTATCCGCTTCGTCCGGAATCATCGGATCACGGGCTGGGGCGCATCGGCATGCTCCCGGAACCGATGGATATGGCAATGCTGGTTCGAGCTGTGAAATCGGCGATGGGCATTGAATGGGTCAGGGTCGCCGGTTCCCATGACCGGTTGATCCGGAAGGCGGTGGTATGCACCGGCAGCGGGTCCGGGCTGTTGGCGGATTTTCTCGCATCCGGCGCGGATGTGTTGATCAGCGGGGATTTGCGTTATCATGACGCAAGGGAACTGGAAATGCATGACCGGGCCGTGATCGACGTCGGTCATTTCCCTTCCGAGCAAATGATGATGGATCTGATTCAGCAAGAACTATCTTCAAAATGCAGGGAAAAAAATTATGATGTGATCGTGGATACGTGGCAAAAAGAACGGGACCCGTTTGTGATGTCTTAATGTTTTTATTTATTCTGAAATGTGAAAAAACCTATGGAGAGTATACCCAGAGAACAGATTGAACTGCTGATCGCGCTGCAGCAGCGGGAGACGGAAATCGACAGGATCGATGTCGAGTTGAAGAAAGTACCACTGAAACTTGAGAAAATTGCGGCCGTCCTCAACGATTTTGAAGCCGCGATGGAGGCTCGGAAAACAGCGCTGCGCGAACTGAAAAAGATTTATCGATCTTATGAATCAGATATCCAGCAGCACCAGAGCCGCATACAGAAACGAGACGTCCAGCTCCGGGCTGTAAAGACAAACAAGGAATACCAGGCTATCCTCAAGGAAATCAGTGAAATCAAAGCGCTTATATCAAATATCGAAGATGAGACGCTGACCTGTCTGGAAAAGATCGATGCGACGGACCAGGAGATCGGGTCGACCCAGGAAGAATTTGCATCCGAACAGAAAAAAATTCGGGAGAAACAGTCGGAACTCGAACGCGAGGCCGAGGCCCAGCAGAGCCGGTGCCAGGCGCTCAGCGATGAGCGGGATCATTTGATGGGTCTTATGGATCCGGATTTGCGGAAGCTTTATCAGGCCACCCGATCTATGGCGGGAAAACCGGCCATTGCGGAAGTGCGGGCATCGGTCTGTTTCGGGTGTCACATGAATATACCGCCTCAAATGTACAATGAGCTTCATCGCGGCAATACCCTCAGGAATTGTCCGCATTGCCATCGGCTCATTTATGTCATATAGTTGTAGAGACGGCTGGTGCGGACCAGGCGATCGCCGGGCCGACTGATTCGGCCCGGAGGAAAGTCCGAACACCACAGGGCAGGGTGCTCCATAACGTGGAGTCGCGGAAACGTGAAGGCAAGTGCAACAGAAAGCAGACCGCCCCTCACGGGGTAAGGGTGAAACGGTGCGGTAAGAGCGCACCAGTTCTCCGGGTGACCGGGGAAGCTGGGTAAACCCCACCCGGTGCAAGACCAAATAGGGGAGTGTTTGAGAGCGGCCCGCTCAAGCTCCCGGGTAGGTCGCAGGAGGCAACGGGTAACCGTTGCCCGCAGATGAATGATCGTCGGCGGATTCGGGGAAACCCGGATTCGCAACAGAATTCGGCTTACGGTCCGCGCCAGCCGTCATTTTACTCTAACTTTTCGACAGGCAGTGTCATGAAGGGTAAGCCCAACAAGCTGTGTGACAACTCTTTTACCGAAAGGGTTCGATTTTTTTCCCATGACTATCTACGGTGCTGCATTTACCTGGCCGGATCCGAATCCGGGAGCCATGCCTTTAGCAAATCTCTCTATTCAAAGCTGATCACCACTTCCCATCTGCTGGAGGATTGCCTCGATTTTCACGGCGCCAAGAACAATTCAAGCTGGTATTTTTACCGGGAGCTGGCCGCCGCGGTCCGCCACATCAGCCTGGCCGGATACGCTCAGAAACATATTTCCACCCGTCTGATCTTTTATGATATTGATCGAAAAGAGGATTTCAGGAAACAAGGAGACTTCGTCCTTGAATTTTTGATGTCCTCCCTGATGAAGCTGGCCCCGGTCATCATAGACGAAGCCCACCGTCTGCATATTGAATTTCCGGAAAAGGGGTTCAATGCCGGGCATTTTCCGGGCATATCCACCGGCGACATGCTTGCCTGCGATTTTGATGATGAAGATAAAGGCGATTACAAAACCCATATCGTTCGCGTGGCGAACGAGTTTTTGTCCATCTCCGGCAATTTCGATACCTACGAGTTTTTTGAAGTTTATGACCAGGACGAATTGAAGGACCTGGTCCCCTTCCGGGTCAACGAGGTTGAAATCCGCCGTTTTGAAATGCTGGTGCATAATCTCCAATCCTCATTCGACACCTATGTCATTCATGGTGGCAATTTCCATGGAAGGCCGATTCTGAATCGATTCCGGTCATACTTTTCCGTCATATACCAGTTGCTGCAGGTCATGGGGAGACTGCTTCATTTCTACGAGCGCCACCAGATCAAGATCGGGTACAAATATACATATGAGCGCGCCCGGGAAAGACTTTGTCAACTGGTCGATCCGGACATGCTTCTGGACTGCACCATAAATTTCGGCCTCTATTACGTGAACCATTTTTTTTCGACCGGCAGGGAAGTGGCCCAACAGATACTTCAGGAAAATGTCGAGCGGTCGTTCATTACGGTCAGCGTACCCCGGGATCTCGGTTTTCATTGCCGGCCCAGCCTGCTGGTGGCCAAAATCGTTCAGAATTACGGTAGCCATGTGGATCTGATCGTCGGAGAGGACCGTTTTGATGCGGGCAGCGTTCTCGATATTCAGTGGGCGGGCGGAAAAATTCAAAAGGAAAATGTCCAGCAGGTGCGGTTTGAGGGGGATGTTCGCGCCCTGCGGGATATTGAAACCCTTTCCCGCGTTAATTACGGGGAGGACCGGATGGGAAAAGGCATTCCCCTGCCCAAAAGTCTTCATTATCTGCGCTGATGGGATAACCGGATATGCCGCGCGCCATTTGCCGTGCGGCATCCTTTTTGTTCTGACCATACGATATGACGACGGTTACCGCAATCATTGTCGCGGCCGGAAAAGGGCGCCGGATGAAAGCGGCCACGCCGAAACAATACCTGATGCTCGGCGGTCTGCCGATTTTAAGCCGTACCCTGCTTGCCGTGGATACCTGCCCGGAAGTGGACGATATCTGTCTTGTCGTCCCGGGATCTGATATGGACCATTGCCGAAAAGCTGTCCTGGGTCCGATCCGTCTGCGTGCCCCCGTTAGAATGGTCGCCGGCGGCGCGTGTCGTCAGGAATCGGTTTATAATGGCTTGTCGACGCTGGTGAATGAAGACGGCGTTGTCCTGATTCATGACGGGGTTCGTCCCTTTGTTACGCCGCTCAAATCCACGGGGCCTGCATTCCGGGCCTGCCGGTCAGTGATACGCTAAAAGCTGTTGACGATCACGGCAATATTATCCAAACAATTGACAGGAACCGACTCTGGCATGCGCAAACCCCCCAGGCGTTTCAAAGCCGGTTGATCAGAAAAGCCCATGAAACGGCAAGGCAGGACGGGGTGACCGGGACCGATGACGCGTCACTGATGGAACGTCTCGGTATGAAGGTTCATCTGGTTCCCGGTAGTATTTTCAATATTAAAATCACAACGCCGGAAGACCTGAAAATGGCCGAAGCCATCGAAAAAGACTTTTTACAAAAGCATTAATGAAAATGGAGGTAGGGAAATGACAGATCTGATGGACGTGATCAGGGAAAGACGGAGCATCCGGAATTACGAGCCGAAGGAGATTCCCCGTGATACGCTTCAGACCATTCTGGAAGCGGTGCAATGGACCCCTTCATGGGCAAACACCCAGTGCTGGGAAGTGATCGTCATCACGGACCCGGCCGTCAAGGAGCAGTTGCAGGAAGCGGTTCCCAAGTCCAATCCGGCCCATAAATCAATAACGGCCGCTCCCGTGATTCTTGCGCTGTGCGCCCGCAAAGGGACCTCCGGGTATTACAAGGACATCGTGACCACCCAGTTCGGCGACTGGTTCATGTTCGACCTGGGTCTGGCCGCGCAGAGCATCAGCCTGGTCGCCCATTCCCTGGGTCTGGGCTCGCTGATCGTCGGCCTCTACGATCATGACCGGGCAAAAGCGGTGCTCAGCGTTCCGGAAGGCATCGAGCAGGTGGCCTTGATCACGATAGGGTATGCATCCAAGGTCCCTTCACCGCCAAAGCGCAGGGACATCAGTGAATTTACGCATGAGAACCGGTTTTAAAAAAGCCGGAATCCGGTGTTCGCCGTTGTTTCCGAATGGTCTTCAATAAGAGCTAACGTGTATACGTCAGCGGCACCGGGCTTGGTTCTCCCTGCCGGATTACGGTAAAAGTGACGGATTCCCGGGTTCGAAGGCAGTTGTATATTTCCATGGCATCATCAGCGATATTCATTTCCATGCCATCCACCTTGATGATGACATCCCCGGGTTTGAGCCCGATCTCCTCGAAAACGGAACCCGGAGTTACCCTTGAAACAATAACCCCTTTGGGTTGTTCCTGTTCAAGGTGTTGATCCACCTCGATCTTCGTCATGAGTTCCTGGGTCTCCTCCCATGCCCGTTCAATTTCGGCCTGGTCGACATAACCCAGAACCGGCTGAGATTCATTGGCGGAAATCGGTTCCGTGAGAGTTTCAGACTGGATCGATTCTGATTTCTCAAGCATCAGCGGAAAAAATTTTCCTTCATATTCGAGAATCGTTTGGTCTCTGTTTATTTCCACGATTGTGGCTTTTTCGATCTCGTCGCCCGTTCGGAAAATATCCTGTCGCCCTGTCAGTTCGTTCGAAATGATCGCCAATAATTTATTCTCGGCATCCGTGGCAATGACAAGCAATCTCAGGTGATGAAAGTCCGGCAAGGTTTTATCTCCGGATTCCACTGACGCAAATGATTCCGGAATTCTAGGAGTTGACGGCATCATTTCATGATCGTGAGAGGTTTCAGTGAATCTGGGCGCGGAAGTTATTTTTTCTTTTTGGATAAGTTTTTCGGTTGCCATCTGTTCGGTTGGGCGTGTGGAAACCGTAACAGGCGAGGCATTCTGTTCGCTATTGTTGATGTTAAGGTATAGCCCGAGAAATACGATTACAGTGCATACAAGAATGAAGGCGGCAATTTTAGTTACATCATTTTTTTTCAAGTTGCCTCCCCTGTTTCCAGAATCGATAAAGTGAATAACCCAATAAAATCGAAAGGCCGTAAATGGCGCATCCGGGCCATTGCAATCATCTGATTGAAATGGAAATTTTTGTCAATAACAATAAATAAAACCCGCGGACTTAAAAAATCCGCGGGTTTCTGTTTTCAAAATGATATCAGACGACAGATTATCTCAGCACACTCGCAGCCTTTGTAGCGACATCGTCTTTTTCAACAAGTTCCTTATGATCATAGCTCCAGAAGAATGCCAGGGTATTGGCGTCTCCGTTGTGATTGTCAATACCGGAGAGCATGGCAGATTGATGAGAGACAAGACCATCATTGTCTCCTTCAAGGATGCCAAGAATCGGCCATCCTGCAAACAGTTCACCGCCCCATCCATAGCAGTCCCAACCGTCTGCATCACCGACTATGGTCCAAACCTTCTGTCCGTCGGCCAGCGGGGTGGAATTGATGGGCGCCAGAGTCGTGTTAAATGTTCCCTTCACCCAGGATGGGGTTAGGTGCTGCACCGCTTTGTCCGCGCCGACAAACCATCCAAGAAACCCAAAGTCGGCGGCCGTGGCAAGGGCAGAGCCATGGTGCGGGGTGCCAAGGGTTACGAGTCCGGCCATGGTGTTTGGATATTGTTTAGCATAATAACGGGCGACCAGTCCTCCCATGCTGTGAGCGATCACATTGAACTTGGCATCCAGCCCATAAGAAGCTTGCAGCAGAAGAATTTTGGTCCGCATCAAAGATGACTGATCCCAGACATACCCATCACCTGCCGTGAAATTATTTTCACCGCAGAAACGAATAACCCGGCCATTAATGGTCCGGGTCCAATACCGTGTGGATGAATTGGTGTAGATAACGTATACATTGTTCGATCCCCAAATTTCAGCGCATTTGCTTAAAAACGCGTCACTCCATTGATGTTTATTGGTGCATCCGTGCAATAATACCAAGTCAAAGGATTTTGCAAAAAGCGTGGTAGTTGATAGCAGAAGCGTGCATAAAGCCAGAAAAATAATTTTCTTTTTCATAATACCCCCCCATATATGTTTGTTTGATAAAACATTTATTATTGAAACCCGTCGGTTTTATAAATCGTGAAATCTATTCTATACCCCCGGTGTTCCACCTCCTTTTTTTAATTATATGTGTTTATTAACCTTCAAATCCTTCTTAAAATTTGAACAGATAAACCGGACAATTTTAACAACGTTTGTTTCCAAAAACAGTGTTTTGTTAATCAGGCTTAAAAACTTCGCTTTTCATAAAGATCTAACAAAAAAGCGATTTTTAAAATCCTTCGACGGTGCAACTATATCCTTTATTTTAAGATGGTTTCAAGCACAGAACATGTTTCGCGAAAAATACTGTTTCACAATAAAACACTTCCGTAGCGACCAAGGCGGTCAGTGTGCCCGGAAAAAACATTGTCATCGGATCATCAGGCTTGCCCTGAAAGTCACGGTGGGAATCCTTCCGTCGCTTTTTTATTTGTGCATTTCCATTGGCTGTGTGTATAATATTTTTCGAATATACAACCACTTTACTCCCACCGGCGGACCTTGGCATATGAAAACGGATATTTCAGTAAAGGATCGTGCCGTCAGGGCGCTGACGGCTGTTTTCCCGAACGATGATGCGTTCAGAATGTTTGTGGCCGATGATCCCGGGCGAAATATTCTAAACTCGTTTCTCGCATTCGCCGTTCGGAGCGGCCTGATGGAATCTCCGGATGAAACGGAATTATTGACGTTTATCCGGTCCCATGCACAAAAATCGGATGATAGCCTTCCGCCTGAAAACATCACATTTGAAACATTTCTTGAATTCCGAAAAGATAGACTGCAGATCAATTTGTCCCTCCGGGCGCTGACCACGCGCATTAATAATCTGCTCGATACCTGCGGGATCCTTCTTCCTGAAATCAGCAACACAATGCTCACCCGCTTGAAGCATGAACCGGCCGATACTTCTCATAAGCGCAACACTCTAAGAGCCATAGCTTTCTGGGTCGGGCATGAGCGTCCTACCCATGGCCTAGGATGGAATTATCTGACCCTGCTGAAAATATGTTCCAGCACAACGATAGTGAAGAATTTCAGGGAAGGGGTCCGCATTGCTTTTTCCCTGACAAGTCGGGGGGATGTTATCGGATATGAAATTGTAAATTGGCTCCGAAAAGAGATCCGGGATTATATCAAAACCGGTATTGATCGGCTTCCTTTAGGCAGCTGGGGCACGGTGCATGCCCATGACCTGACGACGCTTTATGTGGATTTTCCCATGGAGGCCGGCCTCAGCAACCCATCGTCATATCAGCAATCAATTCGAAACGGGGTTGCCGTGGCCCATCAGATGGCGATCCGATGGGCACTTTCTCAATTTTTCAACCGGAAGCGGTTCCTGGCCATTGGCATTGCCGCCGGCGATTTCTCCGGCATGGACAATTATCTGCTTCCCTTGTTGAGCGCTAAATTGCCGGGTGATCCTGTGATAAGGATGAGCGACTATGCCCGTCAGTGCGTCCTGATCAACGATATTCGCGTGGTTTTCAACCAGACGCCAAAGGAATTCATTCTCTTTAACGGAGAAACCTTTTATATTTGGTGGGTCATCGGACTTTGGAGCATGATCTACTGGGATTTCATTCCCCGGCTTATGAATGAACCGATTTTAGGAAACAGTCCAAATGCGGTCACAGCGCTGACGAGGCTTCTCTGGTTTTCCGATGAACTTGGCCAGGAAGAGATTGAAACCTGCAAGCTCAATGCGGTCACCGCCTATCTGAGGTCTCCCCATAACACCCTTTTGGGCATTGAGATTGCGAAAGTTCTTTGTTATCGGCGGCGATACTGGGAAGCCAACGAGATACTGCGCATCGTGATCAGTGTATATCCATTTAATCTTACTGCCAGAAGTTTTCGAATGGTCATTTACCGGTGCCTTGCCGTGGGGGCAGGAAGGTATTCAGCGTCCCGCATCCAGTTTAACCGGGCCGAAGAGGAAGCTCTCTACATACAAAAAAATAGCAGGATGCTCAGCGAAGATTTTTATGATGAATACGCCGTCATCAAGTTGACCCGGGCGTTGATGGATCTGCGTTTTTTGAGGGACAACAGGGCTGAAGCAGGGTTCCCGGAAGCAACCCTTACAAAGGATCGTGTATTTGAATTGCTGGATGAGTCCGAACAACTATTCGAAAAAGGACTGGCCGTATCGCCAACCGGCATCCGATCGCTGTTCCTGATGACCTGCGTACGCATCATTCGCAGAATCCTCAAAAGCAATGATGTTTTTTTTTAATGATCCGAAGCTGGCCATGACCGATCACCATTCGGAAGTGATCCGGCCGGCCATGGACCTGTTTTCAGCACTGGGCTGGTTGCGGGAGGAATTGGACGTGCCCCTGAGTTACGATATTTTATATGAGATTCTGGAACGAAGTTTTAAAATTCACAGGGATACGGTCATGTTGCGCGCTTACCGGCCGACCATCTATTTCTGCTATGCCGTTGCTCTCTGGGATTTTTTTCCGGCCAGAACCGTCGGGATCGCTCGTCGGGTTTACGGACTACTGACAGAAGTCATTCAAATGGCCTGCGCATTGAAAGAGGAAAACCTTTGTATTTATTCCTATACCCGGTGTCATGGCGAAATGATGCCGCCGGATCTGTTCATCGCGCATATCACCAAAGGTCTTGATATGATCGTCTCAAGTATCGGCGGAACGTCAGTTCTTGAAACCGCCGACGAAAACGCGCTTATTAAACCCATAGACGGCAGACGACCGCTTCTTTTTATGCTGAATATCTGATAGGCATGTTTTGCAGATAAGGAGTTGACGACCATTTTGATCGGTCCGGCAGAGTGGTTATTACGGGGCCGTATCTTCCGGCCGCGAGGAAAGGGCGCTCCAGATGTCCGCGATTATCAGGGACGACACCTCGGCCATGGCCTTACTCATGGCATGGGCGAGAGCCTGGGGGTTTCTTTGGGCGCAGGGCTGAACCGAGGTGTAATTTTTCTGAAAGCGAATTTGTTTTGAGGTATCGCGCTCCTTTTTGTCGATCAGGGTAATGGTGAGCGACAGTACAGCCTGCCAGGGATCTTCATGGTCCTGTTCAAGGAAGGATTCCACGATGCCCGTGATGCGATAAGCGGCCAAGCGGTCATCACCGCGCATGACGGCCGGGAAGATGCCGGCGGCCCGCATGTCCCGGAAAAGCAGTCCAAAGACCATGTCCGAAGGATCGGAAAACCATTGATGATAGGCGTATGCGTCATAGGAAACCGGGCTGGTGCTGTAAATGATCCGGTTCGTATTAAAGGGCGGCATGACCGAAAACGGTTCGATGGCGATGGCTCCGGCGACGGGCTGCAATGCCGAGAGTTCCGGCGGGGGATAATTAAGATGGTAAAAGGCGATATCGAGCTGCTTCCCCTTGGGTCCTACGCATCCGCATAAAACAAACACCAGACAGATCAGCGATAGGCACCGAAATATTTTGTAATGTCTCATCACTGCGTTTCCTTTTAGCATAATGATTTGATGGGTTTCGTAACAGGTTTGCGAGCCGTTGCCTTCCGGTGGGTTGCATGGCCTTCCAATACCTTGGCGTTTATCGCTCATCGTTAATTGGCTCGATAGGTTTCGGGACCGGCGGTTCCCCAAAAATCATCAAAGACGGCTGAACAGACAGCCGCTCGATCAGGCGGTTGATGTTTTTGCCGGTGATTTCCAGCTGCCGCAAGGTTTGCTGGAGTTCCCTGTCGATGCCGAACACGCGGTCCCGGGTTTCATCCACCAGCAGATTTCCGTTCTGGAGTATAAAGGCGGTCTGGTCCGAGGCCTTTTTCAGGCTTGTCATGATATCGGTCAGGTGCTGATCCTGCTTTTCCACCGCTGCGTCAATACGGGTAAGGGTCTGATCGGCGCTTTTCATCAGATGGCCCGCGCTGACGCTGGCATCATGGAGGTTGGCCTGGAATCGCCGCCACTGGTCCGGATTCACCGTGTTCTGCAGGCGTTCAATCAGTTGCCGGGCATCGGATGAGAGTTTTTTGATTTGGGCATCCTCAAGGGTCTGCCGGGTGGTATCAAGGGTCTCGATGATCCGATCCGAGATGGTTTTGATGTCGATCTGCTTGAGGTTGTTGA
>CAYZXZ010000091.1:0-11090 GCA_964481615.1 uncultured Desulfobacteraceae bacterium
ACAAGCTTCCTTTGTATGATATTATTATTCGACCAGAAACGGTACATTAACAAATAAATATTCCCTTACAATCCCGACGCGCCTTTCAGCGGTCCGCATTCCGTCGTAGATGAATTGAAGCGGTTATTAGTTTACAAAAACTCATAAACCCTGAAACTTCAGCGATTCGCATGCATGGGTATCGCCGCGACCCCGCAAAAACGAACGTTCGTTCTTTTTTTATTGACATCAACCCGGAAAGCGAGCTAATTTAATTGAATAATCACCATGATGGATGATCCGAACCATCCGTCATTAATCCAGCCACATCCATATTAATATTGAACCATATTGAGGCCGGCCATGCAACTGTTGGACAAATTGTGTCAAATTGCTGATAATCCTTATGGATACGCCAGAAAGATCAAAGGCGGCACCAGCGTTCCGATCATCGGATATTTTTGTTCCTACGCGCCCGAGGAAGTAATTTGCGCCGCCGGCGCGGTTCCCTTCCGCCTTTTCGGGACCCGGGGGGATATCAGCCGAGCCGATGCCCATCTTCAGAGTTATTGCTGTTCACTGGTCAGGGGCGGTCTCGAGGATGCCCTGACCGGCCGTCTCGCCTTTCTCGACGGAACGGTTTTTCCCCATACCTGCGATTCGATTCAGCGATTGTCCGACATCTGGAGGTTAAACGCGGGTTTTTCTTTTCATGCCGATATTGTTTTGCCGGTCAAGCTTGATACGCCCAGCGCCCGGGCATATATGACGGCAGTCCTTCGGGACTTCAAGGATGAGCTGGCAGCAGCTCTCAACGTATCGCTTACGGACGACGATTTGGCTTCGGCCATCCGTACCGTCAATGAAATCCGAAAACATCTGGGCGATCTCTACGCAGCCCGCAGTCGCATGCCCGGGATTCTTTCCGCCAAGGCACTGCATCAGGTAACAAAAGCATCCATGGTCATGGATCGGAAAGAGGCGGCCGCAAGTCTGGCCACCCTTGCCGGGACTCTTTTGCCGGATGGCCAGACGCCTGACGGCAGCAGCCGTAAGCGGGTCATTCTGTCCGGCGGCATCTGCACGCACCCGGATCTATATTCCATGATGGAGGCGGCCGGGGCCGACGTGGTCTGGGATGATTTGTGCACCGGCACCCGTTACGTGGAAGGACTGGTCAGCGAGACCGGCGATCCCGTCACCGCCATTGCCGAGCGTTATATCGAGCGGATGGTCTGCCCGGCCAAGCATTCCGATGTCACGGCCCGGGGCCGGAACCTGGTGGATCTGGCCCGGGCGCACAATGCGTCCGGCGTTATTTTTCTGTTTTTAAAATTCTGCGATCCCCATGCGTTTGATTATCCGTACTTAAAACAGTTTCTGGATGCGGCGGGAATTCCCAGCATGGTGATAGAGATTGAAGAGCGCCTGCCGCCCGAGGGGCAGATGAAGACGCGCATCGAATCTTTTGTGGAAATGATATAGTGATATGGGAAAAAACGGAGGCAGCATGACCGAGCAAAATATTGCGGATATGGAAAAGGAAAAACGCAAAATCAAGTCCGTGGCCCGGATGAAGGAGATCATGACCACGTACTATATCGAGGCCAAGACAGCGGCCGAAGCCGGCAAAAAAGTCGCCTGGATCACTTCCGGCGGGCCGGTGGAGTTTCTGATCGCCATGGACGTGATCCCGGTCTACCCGGAAAATCACGGGGCCATGATCGGTGCCGCAAAAATGGGAGTGGATTTGTGTGAAAGAGCCGAGGAAATGGGCTATTCCCGGGATCTGTGTTCCTACGCCCGGTCCGATATCGCCGCGGCCGTCACCAGCGGCGGTCCCATCGGCGGCCTGCCCCGGCCCGATTTCCTGGTCTGCTGTAACAATATCTGCGGCACGGTCCTGAAATGGTACGAGGTCATGGCCCGGTATTTTAACGTGCCCCTGTTCGTTTTGGACACGCCTTTTATTCACACGCGGTTTTCCGATGCGGCTAAAAAATACGTCATTTATCGCCTTCCTGGAAGCCCAGACCGGCAGGAAGATGGATTTCGACCGAATGAACGAGGTCAGTATGCTGGCCGTGGAAGGGCTTCGGCTCTGGCAGGCAATTCTGGATACTGCGGCACACAAGCCCGCGCCCATGACCGCTTTTGACGCGTTTTTCCACCTGGCCCTTATCGTTACCCTGCGGGGCACACAGACTGTCGTGGATTATTACCGGCAGCTGCTGGCAGAAATGGAGCAGCGCATCAAAGATGGCATCGCCATGGTGCCCAACGAGAAATACCGCCTGCTCTGGGACAACCTGCCGATCTGGTACCGGACCAAGTGGCTGTCGGAAAAATTCGCCTCCCACGGCGCCTGTCTGGTGGGCGATACGTATACGTCCGCCTGGAGCGGCGTGATGGACCTCATCGATCCGGACAACTTTATTGAAACCGGAAGCGTTGCCTATTCCAGCGTCTATATCAACGTGTCCCTTGACATGATGTTCGACACCTTATCGGCCCTGATCCGGAAATACGATGTGGACGGCCTGGTCATGCATTCCAACCGGAGCTGCAAGCCCTATTCGTTCGGTCAGTACGACCTGCAGAAGATGGTCATGGAAAAACTCGGCATCCCCACACTGATCATCGAAGCCGACATGGTAGACGCCCGGAGTTTCTCGGAAAGCCAGATTGAAACCCGCATTGATGCATTTATGGAAAAGTTGAAAACATGACGGCATCGTAAAAAGCTCAACTTCTGCGTTGCGCGGCATTCCTCACTGCTTCATCGTACGATAAGTACGAATCATTGCTCGGAATTTGCGCGCCTTGAATTTGAACTTTTCTACGATGCCTTCCGAGTTTGGCTTGTAAAAACGTATCAAGATCTTGATAAGAAAGGATTATACATGATCACCGCCGGAATTGATATCGGATCCATCACAGCAAAGGCTGCCGTGTTAAATGACGGGGAGATACTCGAGACCAGGGTTCTGTTCACGGGATACAACGCAAAGCAGGCGGGCCGACTGGTCTTGGACGAACTGCTTCGGGACATTGACATGTCCATGGAGGCCATTGACGCGGTAGTATCCACGGGCTACGGCAGAAACAGCGTGGATTTCGCCGACAAGGCCGTCACCGAGATCACCTGTCACGGAACGGGTGCGCACTTCATCGACCCTGAAATCCGGTTTATCGTGGATGTGGGGGGCCAAGACAGCAAGGTCATCCGTATCGACGAGACGGGCAGGGTGCTTGATTTTGCGATGAACGACAAGTGCGCGGCCGGTACCGGCCGGTTCCTGGAGGTCATGGCACGGGCATTGGAAGTCGACCTCGACGATTTCGGTGAGATCAGTCTGCAGGCGGATTATCCGTCTAAAATCAGCAGCATCTGCACGGTATTCGCCGAATCCGAGGTGATTTCACTGATCGCCAAGGGCGAGACACGGGAAAACATCATCGCCGGCATCCACGACGCGGCCGCTTCCCGGATTTCGGCAATGGCCCGGCGCGTGGGAATTGTGCCGCCTGTGATGATGACCGGCGGGGTGGCCAAGAATATCGGCGCTGTCCGTGCCCTGGAAACCCGGCTGGAAACCCCCATCCGGGTGTCGCCCCACGCCCAGGTAAACGGCGCCATCGGCGCGGCCATCCTGGCCCGGAAATTATAGATTCGTATAACGGTTAATAGCGCTCGTAGTTCCGTGGTTTCCGGTCGTTTCGCTCGGTGCGGGGTCTGGCTTCGCTCACGGTGATATTGCGGCCTTTGAGTGAAAATCCGTTTAACTTGCCCACGGCCTCTTCAGCGGCCGCCTTGTCCGGCATTTCAATAAAAGCGAAACCCTTGGATCTGCGCGTCATTTTGTCCGTGATGATGTTGACGGTGGCGATTTCGCCGTAAGCTGCAAAAACATCTTTGAGTTCGTCCTGGGTTAGGTCATAGGGGAGATTGCCAACGTAAATGTTCATTTAACCGTAATCCTTTTCAAATTGCCGTGCCGTTGATTGTCATGCGGCACCAGTGTCTCAACCAACAGCACTCAAATCGAGAACTGATGAGGGGCATCACAGGATGCGCCAAAAGTCGAACCGGGTCACTTTTGAAATTTGCCTTTTTACCAAAGGGGCTCTTGGATAATAATAGATCAATACGTAAAATATATCTAATTTCAGATGAAGTAAATACCATTCTTGCAGGTTTTGCGCGAAAAGTTAACGATGCCGGATCAGCCCTTCCTGGGAGGTGGAGGCGACCAGCCGGCCGTCTTTGGTGAAAATATGACCGTGGTTGAGACCCCTTGCCCTGGACGCGCTCGGACTATCGATCACATAGAGCAGCCATTCATCCATGCGGAAGTCCCGATGAAACCACATGGCGTGATCCAGGCTGGCCACCTGCATGTCCGCATCCCAGAAGGTTTTGCCGTGGGGATAGAGGGAGGTGGCCACCAGCCCGAAATCCGATGCATAGGCCAGCATGTACTTGTGGATCGACAGATCATCAGGCATTTGGGTGATGGTCTTGAACCAGACATACCGGATGGGTTCCATTTTTTTCGGGGCAAACGGGTTTACCGGGTTTACTGGTCGGATTTCAATAGGTTTAGTGCAAAGGATCTGGTTGCGGATAGCGGCCGGGATCTTGTCCGCCACGCGACGCGCCATCTCGATTTCAGAGGGAAAACCTTCCGGTCCGGGCACGTCAGGCATGGCGGCCTGATGTTCGAACCCGTCTTCGGGCACCTGGAAGGACGCGGACATGGAAAAGATGGCCCGGCCTTTCTGGATGGCCACCACCCGGCGGGTCGTGAAACTCTTGCCGTCCCGGATGCAGTCCACCTCGTAGACAATGGGCCTGGCCGGATCACCGGGTCTCAGGAAATAGGCATGCAGGCTGTGGGCGCTCCGTTCGGCCGGCACGGTATGGGACGCGGCCGAGAGAGCCTGCCCCAGTACCTGCCCGCCGAAGATATTGCCGAATCCGAGATCCTGGCTGTTGCCCCGGAAAATGTTTTCTTCAATTTTTTCCAGCTTGAGAAGAGCCAGCAGCTCGTCTAATACATTGTCAACGGGTATGCAGGTTTCCATTGGTTACCTCTGGGTTGTCATGGCAGCACGACCGCGGTTGCGCTGTTTTTTGTTTTTATAACGGATCGGCGATGTAAAATCAATCCGAAGAGGATCGTTTCGGACTTTTACAAGTCCATCACGCTTTTATCCCGTGAAGCCGGATCGGGTGCGGGTGACGGAAGGCGGTCGGGTACCGTCACTTTCAGCAGCACCACGGCCCCTGCGAGAAACAGCAACAGGATGCTCAGCACACCCCAGCGGGAATGTCCTGTCATCATGCCCACAAAGCCCATGAGAAACGGACCGGTGATGGCGGCGAATTTTCCGAAAACATTATAAAATCCAAAAAATTCAGCGCTGCATTCCGGCGGGATCAGCCGGGCGAAGAAACTGCGGCTGATGGCCTGGATGCCGCCCATGGATGATCCCACCAGAAAGGCGATCAGCCAGAACACCATGACCCTGGTCCGCTGGTCGGCGATATCGGGCAGCAAGAAAGCCAGAAGTGTAATGATGACATAGACGGCAATACCGGCAAGCAGCATGGCCTTTGCGGAAAAACGGAAGGCGAGCCGGCCGTAAAGCAGCGCAAAGGGAAAAGCGATGATCTGGATAAACAGGATTACGCCTATCAGTTGGCCGATGCCAAAGCCCAGATCCCTTCCGTAGGCCGCTGACATGACGATGATGGTGTCGACGCCGTCAATATAAAAAAAATAGGCGATTAAAAACAAAAATGCCTGCTTGTGCGTCCGGATATTGATAAATGTGCGCCACAGACGTTTGAAACCATCGGATACGGGATGATCTGCCGGCGGGATAAAATGCCGCTGCCGTACATTTCGAATGATCGGGATGGAAAAGACAAACCACCAGGCCGCCACGATCACGAATCCGATCCGGGTTGCGTCCGCGGGGAGGCCATGGGGCGAAGCCGCTGTCGCGGACAGGATCAGCCCGATGATCACCAGAAACGGTATGACGCCGCCGATATATCCCCATGCATAACCGTGGGCGGATATGCGGTCCATTTGATCCGGTGTGGTGACATCCACGATAAAGGCATCATAGAAGATGTTGGCCCCTGCCCACCCCACCCGGGCCATTACATAAAAAAGGAGGCAGATCAGCCAGTCGCCGGCACCGATAAACGGCAGCAAAAGATTGAAAGAAAGACCGATGACCAGAAATATGACAAAAAATCGGATTTTCCAGCCCTGGTAATCGGCAAAAGCACCCAGCACCGGGGCCAGTAAGGCAAGGATCAATGCGGCGCCGGAATTGGCAAATCCCCAGTAGGCCGTCGCCACCGCTTCCGGCATTTTAAATGCGGCGATTTCCTTGAAAAAAATCGGCATGAGGGTGGTCATAATGACCAGCACAAAGGCCGAGTTGCCCACGTCGTAGAGAATCCAGCTGATTTCCTGCCGCGTGAAACCGGATCGGGTCATCATGCTTCCCTTATCCCTTATCCTGAAATGATCGATCATCACGTTTTTTGCAGTATCCACGAGATCAAAATATCTGACTCCGGATTCATGCCGTGTTGGCGGATCTATTGCATGAACCGACGGTTAAGTCAATTTCAAAACAAAACGCGCAGCAATGTGGTTTATGTTGCAGCGAAAAAACATACATCGCATCCGGCAACAATATTGGAATCCTGATCCGTCAAGCGTCCCGGCGGGCAGTTTTTTTGATTTTTTTTCAGAATTTTTTAACTTGACTTCATAACTGCTAAGGAGTAGGTCTTAGCTACTTTTGGAAAAGGTCGGTTTAAGGGCTTATATACTTGTTTTTTATTGAGATTGCCTGATCGAAAATGAATCGGGAATTATAAGGCGCTCGTTTGCCCGACCGTCGGATAAGCGGATGAGTCGTCTCAGGTGGCGCCATTGCAGATCAGAAGTGAATTTGCGAGGAACCGCCTTGTCCAGCAAGAGGAAAAGCTTTTTCAACTACGGGAAAAACCGGGCATGGACGGAAAATGCATCCCTGGTGATGCAGATCGGCCTTACCATGGCCGGCTCTATCATGTTCTGTTTTTTCGTGGGCCTTTATCTGGATCGATGGCTGGGGACCCGGGGCGTTTTTTTAATTCTTTTTATCGTGTTCGGGATTGTCGGCGGGGCTGTTACGGTGTACCGGCAGATCGAAGATATGCTAAAGGATAAACATAAAGAGCGGGATACGCATGGAGACCGTTAAACAACTTCAGAAAAAATACGGTTCAACGGCCATGTTTATCGCCATTGTCCTGGCGCTGGCAATGATCATGCTGGGGTACAAGGAAATGGCCAAAGGCCTAGTGCTGGGTTCCCTGTTTAGCGTTATCAATTTTGTCCTGATGGGCGAATCACTTCAGCATCGGTTCAGCACGACCAGACGTTCCGGCACGTTGTTTTCTTTTTTACTGATTATGCTGCGTTTTAGTTTGATGGCGATTCCTCTTATTGTTTCCATACGATATGATCAATACCATATCGTTGCTACGATTGCGGGGCTTTTTACGGTGCAGGCGGTCATGCTGGTGGATGTCACGAGGCGGATGCTGCGTTCACGACAGGCGTAATATTAAGGATCGGGGATCAGACCCAATGAATGAAATCGGCAGGATTCATCAACTGATTATACCGGTGGGCGGATACAGATTGGCCTTTAATCTCGATGTGATCATGATGACGTGGATCGTCATCGGGGTTCTTCTTTTTTTCGGTTTTATGGCGACCCGGCGCCGCAACATCCTTCCGGGACCGATTCAGGTGATGGGAGAGCTGATTATCTCCCAATTTTACAGCCTGACAAGGGATGCACTTGGCGACAAACTGGCCAGAACCTATGCGCCGCTGGTCTGCGCGCTTTTCATGTTTCTTCTGATGTCCAACTGGATCGGCGTGTTGCCCCACATGGCCGAACCCACCACGGATTTGAACACGCCCTTGAGTCTGGGCCTGATGGGGTTTGTCCTGGCCCATTACGCGGGCATCCGCGCCAAGGGATTTAAAAAATACATGAAAGCCTATTTTGAACCGGTTTTTTTCATGATGCCGCTTAATATCATCGGCGAGCTGGCCAAGGTCATCTCCATATCTTTTCGATTGTTCGGTAATATCATGGGAGGATCGATCATTATCATGGTGGTCTCCTATCTGACTTACAGTGTGCTGCTTCCGCCGTTTTTGTATGCGTTTTTCGGGTTTTTTATCGGTACTATCCAGGCGTTCGTATTCACCATGCTGACAATTGTTTATATCGCGGTACAGGTCGAATAAAATGTTTGAAATTGATCCTCAAACTCTGGTTAAGATGGCCGCTTACACGGGGGGTGGTCTGGCAATCGGTTTCGGCGCCATCGGCGCGGCTTTGGGTGAAGGGTATGCGGCGGCCCAGGCCGATATGGCCATTTCTGAAAATCCAAAATTATCCGGTGAGATCACCCGAAATATGCTGGTGGGACAGGCTGTGGCGGAATCAGCGGGTATTTTTGCCCTGGTGGTAGCCATTCTGCTGCTCTTCCTTTCGGTTCCAACTCCGAACCTGGCCAATGCCGCATCTCTACTGGGTGCCGGTCTGTGCATGGGGTTGGGGGCATTGGGTTCCGGCATAGGTTCCGGCATGCCCGCAGGTGAAACATGCCGGGCCATTGCCCGCCAGCCCAAACTTGCAAATCGTTTGCTGACGGTTATGCTGATTGGATCGGCTGTTTGCCAAACGCCGGCCATTTTATCCATGGTTGTCTCCCTGATGCTGATTTTTTTAAATTACGGGGATGCTTCCGCCGTAAAAGCCGCGGCACTTTTCGGCGCCGGAATGTGCATGGGATTCGGCGGCATCGGATCCGGGGCCGGTTCCGGGTATCCGGCCGGCGAAACCTGCAAGGGCATCGCACGGCAGCCGGCGGCCCAGAGCCTCTTGACTACGAATATGCTCATCGGCGCCGCAGTTTGCCAGACGCCCGCCATTTTTGCCATGGTGGTGGCATTGATGCTGATGTTCGTCAATTTCGGCGATGTTCCCTTCAATCCCACCTGGGCCGCGTTTCTGGGCGCGGCCCTGAGCACCGGTCTGGCAGCCATCGGATCCGGATACGGCGGCGGAATGGTCGCGGGCGCTAGTTGTGAGGGGATTGCCCGCCAGCCCAGAGCGGTGGGAAACGTGACCACCACGATGCTTGTGGGGCAGGCGGTGGCGCAGACGCCGTGCATTTTCGGTTTGCTCATCAGTTTTGTCCTGATGTTTAAAATGTTTCCCGAAACTGCGGCCCTGAGTCCTTCCATGGCGCTTTTGAGCGCGGGCCTCTGCATGGGATTTGGCGGTATCGGGCCCGGACTGGGCAACGGGATGACCGCGGAAGGGGCTGTGCGATGGGTGGCGCGAAATGAGGAAAATACCGGCCTGCTCATGCGCATCATGCTGGTCGGCCAAGCGGTTTCCCAATCGACCGCCATTTATGCAATGGTGATCAGTCTGGTTCTGATTTTTGTCATTTAATTATTAAATCAACCTTTAGGGAGGTAAAAATGCCTGTTACTGGAACGGAAATGGTTATCACCGGAGCGGATCTGGTTAAGGCCGCGGCTTTTCTAGGAGCCGGGATTGCAATGGGTCTGGGCGCCATAGGGCCGGGCGTCGGCGAGGGCATGGCTGCCGCAAAGGCATGCGAAGCCATCGGCCGTAATCCGCGGGAAGCAGCCCTGCTTACACGCACCATGCTCGTAGGCCAGGCGGTGTCCGAATCCACCGGTATTTATTCACTGGTGATCGCCCTGCTGCTGCTGTTTGTCGTATAGACGAATATTGGCGGTGAGTTCGGGTTAAGAATTCGGCTTAGCAGCCGATTTAAGACCCTTATCTGCGTTTGATGATCATTTAATTTGGAAGTCCGGCCATGGAAGTAATCAGCACGGTGGCTTTGATCAGCATCAATGCCACACTGGCGGCCCAGCTTTTCTCATTCCTGATTTTTCTGTTCGTCATCAACCGGCTGATGTTCCGCCCCCTGCAAAATGTCATGGGGGAGCGGGAACAGCGGATTGAAGGCATGCAGCAGGAGATCGTGGCGGCTGATGCCGAAATGAAAAAGATCCTTGCGACCATTGAAAAGGAAGAGGCTAAAGCCAAGAACGAAGCCTTTGTGATGAAGAAGAAACTGGAAAATGAGGGCAATCAGTCGGCGGAGGAGTTTTTTCGGGAGGCCAGTGCCGAAATCGATAGATTAAAGACTCAGGCCAATCAGGAGGTTCAGCTGCAGATTGTGGATGTCAGGCAGCATCTGGCCGGGGAATCCGAGAAATTGTCAAGGGTCATTATTGAAAAAGCGTTGGATCGGAGTTTGTCACATGAATAGCGTTTTATTCGAAAAATTGCGATGGTGTCTGTTCGCAGCGGGGATCTTTTTTTTGTGCATGATCGGACCGGCGTGGGCCGGAGAATCAACGTCGCAATGGCGGTCTGTCTATGATCTGGTGATGCGCTGGATTAATTTCGGTATCCTGGCGTTTTTACTGATCCGATACGGCGGTCCGCCTCTGGTCAATTTTCTAAGAAATCAGAAAGCCGATATTGAGAAAAAAATCGATCAGGTCCAGAAGCAGAACGCGGAAATGACGGGCATGGTGCGAAAAGCCCGGCAGGAACTTCAGGAAAGCGCCTCCCGTCTCGATGAGATCAAGGCCCGGATTATCGAGATGGGTGAGCATCAGAAACAGGAAATCATCGAAGAAGCAAAATCGCAAAGCCGATTGATGTTGGAAGGCGCACGCCACAGAATCGATTACCAGATTCACCATGCCCATGAAAAATTAAGGCTGGAGCTGCTGGATATGGCCATGTCCGCAGCACTGGAAAGACTGCCCGGGGAAATCACCCCCGAAGACGACCGGAAAATCATCGACAAATATCTGGCAACTGCGGTTGCAATCAAATAGCGGCTGTTTTCCGGCGGAAAACAGCTTTTTACGATACATTCCACAGTCCTTTACAAGAAGTAATTCCATTTTGCATTCAAGATGACATCAAGGCGGCAAGGAGGAGGCGACGCA
>CAYZXZ010000092.1:0-8724 GCA_964481615.1 uncultured Desulfobacteraceae bacterium
AATGTATTTATTGCACTATTTAATGTTAAAATATTTATGGCCTGATTAGTAAGTTTTCACAAACGTTATGAATCTCCCGCCGATGCCCGCAAGGGCCTGCGGGGTGTCATAAGCTGTTCTCCTATGCTCAGTAGTCGTTGTACGGGGTGGATTGCATGAAAAATTCTATAAAAAATTCAGCATGAAATGTCAAGAATAATCTTTACAAAGTCAAACTAAATTCAAGACAAATTTTAATTGACATCACTAAGAATTTAGTAATATTTATGCTGTGTGTAAATCTTGAAAAAACTTATCATTATTTTAAGGAGGCTTTCATGAAGCACTTTACAATCTCCCTGGTTGCATGCATGTTGCTCATTCCTCTTGCGGCGTTTAGCATATCCGCCCAGGAGACTGCTGATCCTGCGGACCTGATCGGTCAATTTTTTCCTGAGGGGACTACAGTTTTAACGGCGACAAAAGCGGAACTGGCCGAAGCCGTTAAAAAGGCCATTACCGCAAATCCCACAAAGGTTTCTAAGATCGTAAGCTCCACCGCTGCCGCCAGGCCGGATGCGGTGGAAGAAATCGTCATGGCAGCCGCCGGAGTCGCCCCGGAGGAACTTACGGCCATCTGTTATGCTGCCCGGGAGGGGGCGCCTGAAAGGGCCCTGGATGTACATGCCTGCCAGGATATTTTTGGTGCTTCGGTCCGCCTGGAAGGTCTGCCGGTGACAAAACCTTCACGAGAAGAACCCAGCCCGGTAAAACCTCGGTAAAAATGAAAACCAAGTCCATCACTTCTAAGAAAGGAGAAATAAAATGTTGAAACGACTGGCTTTTCTGAGTGCGGCATTGATTTTATTAATTCCGGCGACTCAATGTTTTTCCCGATCGACGAATCTTGGCGGAGGCATCATGACTCCGACCTTTGAAACGCGCCCGGACCTTGGTTTCCAAATGGGCACTTTCATGGTTTACCCGCAATTAACCACCGGCTTGGAATACAACGATAATATATACGCCGTTAAAAACAATAAGGAATCGGACTGGATTGCCACTGTGGCACCCCGTATAATGGCGGCCAACACCTGGTCGTGCCATAATCTTAAACTGGACGCCGGGATCAACAAGGGGTTCTACATAGACAACAGTGATGAAAATTATCTGGATGCCCATGTCATGGCCGGTAGTCGCCTGAACATCGTCAAAGAATCATATCTCGAAGCCAATGGCGGTTTTGCAAGCTATCATGAGGCTCGCGGAAGCTCGGATGCCCTGAATACCTGGGATGAACCCGCCAGATATGAACAACTGAACGCGGCCGGCTTGATTCATCACGGCATGGGACGTTTTACCCTCAGAGCAGGCGGCAACGTGGTCGGCTACATGTTTGACAAGGTGGATCTCATCGACGGGGGAACCCAAAACCTGAATACCCGGGACCGGATCGAGTATGAAACCCACGCCAGCGTTGGCTTTGGCTGGATGCCAAGTGTCACCCCCTTTGTTGAGACTCGTTTCAACTGGCGGCAATACGACAAGGAAGAAGTTCAACGGGATTCCGACGGTTACCGTATCGGCGCGGGCACCCGGATCTATATGGGTGGGATAACTACAGGTGAAGTTTACGGCGGTTATATGCGCCAAAAATATGACAATGATGAATGGCGTGAAGATATTTCCGGCGCATGGTACGGCTGTTCGCTTCTCTGGGACGCCACCCGGCTGACATCCGTCAAGACCGGCGTCACGCGATCGGTAAAAGAAACCACGCTAAACGGAGCATCCGGCATCAGCGCCACGGATGTCGATTTGAATATAAATCACGAGTTGCTGCGGAACCTGTCCATTGGCCTCGGCCTTTCTTATATACATGACGATTACGAGGGTATCGATATCAAGGATAAATACTACAAGGCATCGCCACGCATTTCCTATCTCTGGAACCGCAACCTGAGCGCCGGTCTGGGATATGAATTTACAAAAAGGGACAGTTCGCAAAATGAGGTTCTGAGGGAATACGCGGTCAACAGACTGATACTCTCACTCACCGGTAGTTTCTGATGTTTTTTCCATTTTCACTGATTCATTGACCACTACATGCAAAAAATCGATTTCCATGCGGCTC
This sequence comes from uncultured Desulfobacteraceae bacterium, assembly GCA_964481615.1. Lineage (GTDB taxonomy): Bacteria > Desulfobacterota > Desulfobacteria > Desulfobacterales > Desulfosalsimonadaceae > SURF-33. Next base: position 2,114 of record CAYZXZ010000092.1, read on the forward strand.
AGAAGCATAGGAGCCGCCTTTTCATATTCCTGCTGATCGGCTGCCTGACCTGGGGAACGGCGATTGCCGACGACCAAAACGGCAATACGGCTTACCGCCTAGACTCAGGCGACAAGCTTCGCGTAACCGTTTACGGCGAAGCTGACCTTTCCGGAGAATTCGAGGTGGACGGATCCGGCGCAGTTTCCCTCCCTTTGATCGGCGAAGTCCGAGCATCCGGCACAAGCCTTCGTGAATTTGAAGGCGTCGTGGAAGCCGCCCTGAGGGACGGCTATCTCGTGGAACCGCGCGTCAGCGTGGATGTGCTCAACTACAGGCCCTTTTACATCCTGGGAGAAGTGCGAAGCCCTGGGAAATATCCCTATATCAGTGGCATTACAGTCTTGAACGCCGTTGCCATGGCCGGCGGTTATACGTTTCGTGCCCGAACGGATCAAGCCGAAATTGTCAGGACCGGTGAAACGGAACCCATCGTTATCAACACTCCGGATGTTACCCCGGTCATGCCCGGAGATGTCATTCGAATTCCGGAACGTTTTTTCTAAATGAATCCCACCAGTGATATCAAACAGCAGCAGCACCGGGTAAACCTGATGTCTCAACCCGAAGGCGAAGTCGATCTCATAGAATTGATGCGCAAGCTTAACCGCCGCAAGGCGGTCATTTTCAGCGTCTTTATTTTGGTGATCGTCCTGACCGTGCTTTTTATATCCCGCCAGATTCCTCTTTATACCGCAACAGCTAATCTGATGCTGGATACCCGCAAATCCAATGTTGTGGATGTTGAAGCGGTGCTTTCCGGAATACCGATGGACTCATGGGCCCTCGAAAGTGAAATGGATATCATCCGGTCCCGTTCCTTTCTGGAGCGTGTCACGGATAAATTGAATTTAATCCGCGACCCTCTGTTTAACCCGGATCTTCGGCCCGTGCCCCAAAAAGGCATGTTATCAGAAGTTCGGGCATGGGCAACAGCATGGATCAGAGATTTATGGATTGCCGAACCTGAAGCCGAAACCGTCGTCACTCCCGCAGACCGCGCCGCGGAAATAAAAAACATTATCATTGACACGATTGCCGACGGATTGCGTGTGGAAAAAGTACGCAACTCCTACACTATCAGACTGACATTCACGTTCACCGATCCCCGGAAAACCGCGGAAGTGGTCAATGCCGTTGCCGACGCCTATCTTATGGATCAGCTTGAGGCAAAATTCGAAGCCACCCGGAGGGCCAACGAGTGGCTGGCCGAACGGCTGGATACGCTGCGCCAGGAAGTGCATGCCGCAGAACTGGCCGTCCAGAAAGTCAGGGAGCGGGGCAATCTGGTACGGACAAAGGGTTCCACGCTTCTGGAACAGCAGATCGGGGAAATCAACGCACAGCTTGTCATGGCCCGGGTAAACCGGTCTCAGGCCGAGGCCCGGTTGCAATGGGTGCGGGAAAATTTAAGCCGGGATAATGCGCCGGAAAACCTGCTGGATATCATCGCATCGCCGGAAATCAAGCGCATGCGGACGGAAGAGACCCTGATACGCCGCAAACAGGTTGAAATGAGTAGCCGCTATGGCCATCGGCATCCTGAAATTCTGAAAATCAACGCCGAATTGAATGATCTGCGGGCAAAAATTATTGAAGAATCCCAGCGCATCGTTGAATCCCTGGCAAATGAGGTGGAGGTCGGCAAGGCCAAGGAACAGGCCCTGCTATTTTCATTGGATGAACTTCGGGATCAGACCAATATCAGCCTTCAAACGGAAGTGGAACTGGCGGAACTGGAGCGCCAAGCCGAGGTAGCCCGGACCCTTTATGAGAATTTCCTTTCCCGCTTCCGGGAAACCAGTGACCAGGAGCAGTTGCACCGTCCCGACGCGCGTATTATCGGTTACGCGGAAATGCCATCGTTCCCATCCTATCCCAACAAGCGGCTTTTTTTGGGAATCAGCGTCATCATCGGGCTGATAGCGGGACTGGTGTTCGCTTTTGTCCTGGAAATTCTGGACCGGGGGTTTCGACAAAACGAACAGGTGGAACATGCCACCGGCCTTTCCGTTCTGGGCATGATCCCGGCATTGCGTAAACACAGGAAGGTTCCGGTCGATTATGTCATGGAAAAACCCCTTTCCCAGATGGCCGAAGCCATACGCGCCGTGCGAGCAGCCATTCAACTTGCCAATGTGGATCACCCTCCAAAAATCATTATGGCGACATCCTCCCTCCCCGGCGAAGGCAAAACCACGTTCTGCGCCACGCTGGCTAGGGTAGCTGCCATGTCCGGCGCACGAATACTGCTTATTGACGGAGACCTGCGCCGACCCAGCATTTCCAAAATATTGAAACTTAAACCTGAAGCTTATCTTGAAGCCGTCCTGGCAGGAGATAAGGACCTGAATTCCGCTATTGTGTCAGATCCCGCAAGCGGCCTGCACGTTATTTGCGCCCAGGGACATTCCGCCAATTCCGCCGATCTGCTCGGGTCCATGCGCATGCGCAAACTAATCACTGAAAATTCCGAATCCTACGACATGATCATCATCGATACCCCCCCGTTGATGGGTATTTCCGATGCATGACGCGGTTATTTTCATCATTCGATGGGCGGAAACCCCAAGAGAAACGGTACGCGCGGCCATGCGCCAGCTGAACGTCCTCAATATTCAAACCAAGGGCATCGTCCTTTCCCAGGTGGACATTCGTAAACAGGCCCGCTACGGCTATGGGGACTATGGCTATTACTACGGCCGGTATAAAACCTATTACAAGGATTGATCATCCGCCGACCCGAGTTCGATCCGCCATTTTATAAAACACCCGTGGATTCCCCCTTGATGTTATGGAAAAACCTCATGAAGCGGCAAACTGTCCGGCCCCCAAGGGTTCCGGACGGAATGCGCATCTACGCCATCGGGGATATTCACGGCCGGGCCGATCTGCTCGACAGGATGCACATTGCCATTGCCGGACATGCGGTAGACGCCGGGTCGGCCGACAATGTTATCGTCTACCTCGGGGATTACGTGGATCGGGGCCTTCAGGTAAAAGAAGCTATGAATATCCTGGCGGAAGGCCCTCCACCCGGATTTACCCCCGTTTTTTTAAAAGGGAACCATGAGGAAATGCTTCTTGCGTTCCTGGAGGATGCCGCGGCCCTTGAAGACTGGCTGCCGGTTGGCGGTCAGGCCACTCTTTTGAGTTACGGGGTCATCGCACCCGGCCAGGCGACGGATTCCAAACAGGCCGATGCGATCCGACAGGCTTTCATGGATGTGTTCCCGAAAACCCATTATGATTTTTTATCACAGCTCAGACCCTTTTACAGGGCCGGCAATTATCTGTTTGTTCATGCCGGGATTCGACCCGGAATTTCCCTTGAAAAGCAGGATCCCAAAGATTTTTCCTGGATAAGGGAACCGTTCCTGGCAAACCGGAAAAAAGGGGAACTGCGTGTGGTTCATGGTCACAATATCACCAGCCTCCCGGATATCCTGCCATGCCGCATCGGCGTGGACACCGGCGCCTATGCCACTGGAAAATTGTCCTGCGTGATGCTGGAAGCGGATCAAACGGCGTTTCTTACCATTCAGTCCGATGGAGAGGGCTATGCGCCGGCTTGAATTTGCTACAATCATGATTTCGATTCTTATGGCCTTGGGCGCCGCAGGACTGTGGCTGTATACGGAATGGTCCCATCACCGGACCGCCGTGCTGATGGACCGGCTGCTTACCGGAAAGCCGCCCGGCCAGACTGCGCTGAAAAACGCACTGGAACCCTTCCCCTGCCCGCAAGGGGAAATTCTGCCGGGAAAACATTTATTTTATGCCGGCACCCTGGCGGTTACCGCCGCGGAAAACCAGGATCTGCCCACAGTCACCCGGCTGCAATGGCTCAGCCAGGCCCGAAATGCCCTGAAAGAAGCTCTGATGCGCGATCCGGCCCGCCCCCATTCATGGACGCACCTGGCGTATGCGGCATATATCCTGGACGGCCCGTGCCGCGAAGCCATCGAAGCCCTGCGCATGTCCATCTATACATCGCCGGCCGATAAACAGATCCTGCTCTGGCGGCTGAAACTGGCGGGAAGCAATCGGGATTTCTGGGATCACGGATTTCATGATCTGGTATTGCGGCAAATCACGCTGGCCTGGCAACATTATCCCAAACCGCTGGCCAAAATGGCGGAAAAACACAATATCGGCGATCTGATCCGTGAAATGCTGCGCAACAACCCGGACGAACTGGACCGATTTGAAGCGATGAAAAAAACATAACCCGTTTTACTGTTGCCGCGGCCCGCGCCCCAATCCATGTTTCCTGCCTGGACCGGTCCCTTGTGTTATGGGCCATGATGCGCCGTCGCGGCATCGGGACCGAACTTCGCATTGGCGCGAGGAAAGACAACGAATGTTTTGAAGCCCATGCCTGGGTGGAAATAGACGGCGCGGTTCTAAACGATACCGAGGATGTGGATAACCGGTTTTCGCCCTTTCCTTCTCCGGCCACAAAAGGGAACCAGTAACAACAATAAAACGATTCATTCGCCCGCACCTCCGGAACATATCGAAAATGCAGCAGATTGATCGCCGTCATCAATTAACCGCCCTGATAGCGGGCAACATCAAACCCGATGCCGTTCCCCCCGGGCAATGGCCCCATCTCATTCCGCTGGCCATCCGGCACGGTCTTGGCCTCATGCTGTTCTGGGCATTAAAACCCGCGGAATATTATCTGTCCGATCCGGATATCCGGGAGCCCCTGGTTCAATCCGCCCTCCAGTCCGCAATGGCATGGATCCGGCACGAAGACGGCATACATTCCATCACCCGCGCCCTCTCCCATGCCGATATCCCGGCCCTCTGGATCAAGGGCGCGGCTCTGGCCCAAACCGTCTATCCTGAACCAGCCCTGCGCCCCATGTGATGGAAAAGACCTCCCTGAATCATATCGCAAGCAAGGCCAGGGAACGATTCCCTTCCCTTTTCTCCCGGTGGGAGGACGCCCTTGCCCGGGCCGGAGAACTGGCGGAAAAATATCGCCGGTGATGTGTTTGCATTATGCCTGAACCCTCCTCCCGCCTGGCCGACAAATGGGAAAAAATCACCCGCCAGTTCCCCTATCTGCCCCGGGCACTGGGACTGGTCTGGAGGGCCGCCCCCCGGCTGACCCTGGCATGGCTGGTCATGCTTCTGGTGCTGGGATTGCTGCCGGCCCTGACGGTCTGGCTTTCCAAACCCCTGGTCAACGGCATTACCACGGCCATTGCCGCCGGCGGCGACTGGACGGCGGTGCAGCCCGTGTTTGTGCTGGGCCTGATCATGGCGGGCCTGATTCTTGCCGGGGAATTGCTCCGCGCCATTCAAAACTGGATCTGCACGGCCCAGTCCGAGCGGGTGGGGGAATATATCAGCGGCCTGATTCACGAACAATCCGTGGCCGTGGATTTGTCGTTTTACGATCTGCCAGCCTATTTTGATCATCTGCATCGGGCCCGATACGAGGCCGGGCACCGGCCATTGGCCCTTCTGGAAAGCCTGGGCGGCCTGATGCGAAGCAGCATCACCCTGGCGGCCATGGCGGCCCTGCTGATCCCCTATGGCTGGTGGCTGCCGCCATTGCTGCTGGCCAGCACCCTGCCCGCCTTATATGTTGTTCTGAACCATACCCTGCGCCAGCATGCCTGGCGGCTGAAAGTCACGGCCGATGAACGCCGCACCTGGTATTACGACTGGCTCCTGACCGCCAGGGAAACCGCGGCGGAACTGCGGTTGTTTCATATCGGCCCACTGTTGAAAACCGCTTACCAGTCTTTGCGGCAACGTATCCGTCGCCAGCGCCTGAAACTGATCCGGAATGAAGCCCTGGCCGGGCTGGCGGCCAGCGCCGCTGGACTCCTGGCGGCTGGCGGCGCCCTGTTCTGGATGGGATGGCGGGCGTTGCAGGGGCATGCCAGCCTTGGGGATCTGGCCCTGTTCTTTCAGGCATTCAGCCGTGGCCAGGGCCTGATGCGGTCATTACTTGAGGATCTGGGCCGGATTTACGGCAACAGTCTGTTTCTGGGAGACCTGTTTCAGTTTCTGGAACTGCGCCCCCAGGTGACCGACCCGGACATGCCGGCGCACCCGCCCGCCCCCGGCCCGGGCGCGGCGATCCGTTTTCGCGATGTCTTTTTTCATTATCCGGGCAGCAACCGCCCCACCCTGACCGGCCTGAACCTGGATATTGCCCCCGGCCGGATCATTGCCATTGTGGGCCCCAACGGCGCGGGGAAAAGCACCCTGGTCAAACTGCTCTGCCGGTTTTATGATCCGGTGTCCGGCCGGGTTGAAATCGACGGCATGGATCTACGCACCCTGCCCCTGGCGGTTGTCCGTTCCCGGGTGACGGCCCTGTTTCAGGACCCGGTCCAATACAGCGCCACCGTAGCTCAAAATATCGGCCTGACGGAACAGGCCGGACCCGACCCGGCCATGCTGGCCGCGGCCGCTGCCGCCGGGGCCGATACGGTTATTGAACGCCTGCCGGCTGAATATGAAACCCTGCTGGGCACCTGGTTTAAAGGCGGAACGGATCTCAGCATCGGTGAATGGCAACGGCTCGCCCTGGCCCGGCGGGT
>CAYZXZ010000092.1:8734-11019 GCA_964481615.1 uncultured Desulfobacteraceae bacterium
CCGACCGGCCCCGGTGCTGGTAATGGATGAACCCACCAGCGCCATGGATCCCTGGGCCGAGGCTGAATGGCTGCGGGACCTGCGCACGACGGCTCAAGGCCGCACTGTTCTGCTCATCACCCACCGGTTGACCACCGCCATGGCTGCTGATATCATTTATGTCATGGCCGACGGCCGGGTCATCGAATCCGGCACGCACACCGAACTCATTGCCGCCGGCGGGGCCTATGCCAAATCCTGGAATTACCAGCACGCTCCGTCATCGCCCTGAACTATAGCTCTGCGCAACGCCGATGCCCAGCAGGGCTGAAAAACCGGCAGCCACGGCCGGCACCTGGAGACTGAAATCCACGAAAGCGTGCATGCCCACCAACAGCGCCGCGCAAAACCCCACCAGGGGATACAGATGGTCCCGCCGACGGCGGAAAAAACCGACAAGGCATCTAATGGCCAGGCCGGCCAGCAATCCGAACCAAAGCAGGGCCGCGGGCCAGCCCAGCTCGAAAATCATCTCCAGCCAGTCATTATGCGCCTTATCCCACTGGCTGGTTTTAAGATCCGCATACAAGGGAAACGCCTGGGCAAAACTGCCCAGCCCGAATCCGGTCCAGGGCGCGCCGTCAACTGCCTGCCAAATTTGCGCGTAGGCTTTAAAGCGGAATTCCTCGCTTAAATCCGTGGCGGTCATCCGCCAGAAAAACCGGTCTCCGCTGGTGGTGGCGGTGATCACAAATGCCACCATCAGCGCACCGGCCACCAATCCAAAAATCCGGCGATGGCGGCTCTGCATGGTGGCCAATAAAATCAGCAGCATGGCCAGGGCCGCCAGGGAAGCCACGATCCCCCCCCGGGACCCGGAAAGAAACAGGCCCGTCGTCAAAATAAGAATCGAAGCCAGGCGCGGCGCGCCCTGTATCAACGCCATATTCAAAAAAGCCACGATACGGTCCCTTCCACGCCTTTTCTGCCGGGCCATATCCAGGAAAGCGGCAAAATAGGCGCCAACCGCGCAGAGCAATGCCAGTCCCGCATAGGTGGCGAACGTATTCCGGTTGACAAAGGTCCCGGTTACCACGCCGATGGCGCTTGTTTTCTCCACCCAGAGAATCTTGCGGATTCCTTCGATTTCCATAAGCAGGCCGTAGACGGTATAAAGCGCCGCCGCCAGAATGAACAGATCCATAAACCGTCGCGCCCGCCGCCGGTCCCGCCCCAGTTGCATGGCCAGCCAGAACACGCACCCATAGGCGACCAGCCGCACCAGCGACTGAAAGCCGGCTCCCGGCGACAGACTGATGGCCCCGGCGATTTCCCGGCCAAGGGCCAACCCGGTTTCCTCCCACAGCGGATGATGCAGGGCCGCTGGCGTAACCGGCAGCATCTGCAGCAATGCCCAGCCGATGATGATCGTAAAAGCCGTGGTCTCCCAGACCACCATGCGCAAAGGCACCCCACTGGCCGACTGGTCCCGCATCTGCAAAAGACTCCACGCCGCCATCAGCAGCAGTATCAGGCAGGCAAACAGGGCCTGCACCACCGCATGAACCATCCCGAACGGCAGAGGGGCGAGCATGATCAGAAATATAAACGTCCAGAAGATTGCCGTCATAACGTCCCAATCGTTTATGATAATGCAAAATGAACTTGATATATTAGATCTAAGATGCTATGGAATCAAGTTCGAATATCAAAAATCAAGGCACCCGATGTTTATTGTATGAGCACCTGACTGCCTAAAAGGTTCATAATAAAATTGCCAGAAAATTTAAATTATACCCATTCGAAAAAGCAGCCAGAGGTATCAATAATCATGACGGTACACAATGGTTCAGCTCATCTTGCTGAGGCTGCGGAGAGCGCACTAAAACAGACAAATATTAAGCATGAGGTCATCGTTGTAGACGATGGATCTACAGACGATAGTTACCAGATATTGGACAGGCTATCAAAGCAATACGACAATTTGATCATTTACAAAGAAAGTAAGATAGGCCGAGGAGCTGCATTCACGCGCTCATAGGCTTCAGTTCGTAATCGACCTCCAAGAAATGTCTTCTTTAGGTATTTCATTACATCGCTTGCGGAACGAGATCGTATCCAAGAGACTGCGCCTGCTTGCGCAGATTTAAAACCTTCCGCGATTTGTTTTTGAGTTTCAGGTAATCCTCCCCCAAATCCCGGAACTCGACCCCGTCCTTGATGACATGATAAATCCCCAAAAGTATCCGGTGACCTGATCGAAGAAAAGCTCTTTGCAGCCAATTGGAATCTATTCTTTGAACTGG
>CAYZXZ010000093.1:0-5515 GCA_964481615.1 uncultured Desulfobacteraceae bacterium
GGAATGTATTTATTGCACTATTTAATGTTAAAATATTTATGGCCTGATTAGTAGATGATAAAAATCGATTTTGACAAAATAGGCGGCCTGGTGCCGGCCATCATCGTCGATGATGACACCGGCGAGGTGTTGATGCTGGGCTTTATGAATCCCGAAGCCTGGGAAATCACGCTAAAAACCGGGAAAGCCACCTTTTACAGCCGCACGCGCAACACGCTCTGGATCAAGGGCGAAACATCTGGCCATGTGCAGCAGGTCAAAGAAATCCGCGTTGACTGCGACAACGACACCGTGCTGCTCAAGGTCAAACAGATCGGCGGGGCCGCCTGCCATACCGGCTATAAGAGCTGTTTTTATAGAAAAATAGACAATAATGAACTGATCACCATCGGCGAAAAAATATTTGATCCCAACGAGGTTTACAAAAAATGACTGATCCCTTGAAACTCGGTATTCCCAAGGGGAGTCTGCAGCAGGCCACCATCGAGCTGTTTCGGCGCTCCGGCTGGAAAATCAACGTCAATGACCGTAATTACTTTCCCGAAATCAATGATGAAAATATTCAGTGCGCCCTGTGCCGAGCCCAGGAAATGTCCATCTACGTGGAAAACGGTTCCCTGGACGCCGGGCTGACCGGCAAGGACTGGATCGCGGAAAACAACTCGGACATCCATGTGGTGTGCGATCTGGTCTATTCCAAGGTCAGCGCCCGGCCGGCCCGCTGGGTCGTTGCCGTTGCCCATGATTCGCCCTGCAAGACCATCCAGGACCTGCACGGGAAAAAAATTTCCACCGAGCTCATGAAATACACCCGACGCTACTTTTCCGAAAAGGGGATCGACGTCAACGTCGAATTCTCCTGGGGAGCCACCGAAGCCAAGGTGGTGTCCGGGCTGGCGGACGCCATCTGCGAAATCACGGAAACCGAAAGCACCATCAAGGCCCACGGCCTGCGGATCATCCATGAAATGATGCAGACCAACACCCGTCTCATCGCCAACCACAAGGCATGGGCCGACCCGAAAAAGCGGGAAAAAATCGAACAGATCGCCCTGTTGCTGAAGGGCGCCCTGGTGGCGGAGAAAATGGTGGGCCTGAAAATGAACGTGCCCCAGGCCCGCTTGGAGAAAATCGTATCCCTGCTGCCGAGCCTGCACGCGCCCACCGTCTCGACACTTTACCAGTCCGACTGGTTCTCGGTGGAAACCGTAGTCAATTCCAATACGGTCCGCGACCTGATTCCGGAGTTGATGAAGCACGGGGCCGAGGGCATCATCGAATATCCCTTGAACAAGGTGATCTGAGGGAGATGAAGGTAACATCAGCCGAATTTATCAAAAGCGCCACGCGGCCTTCCGAGTATCCGCCGGCTGATTTTCCCGAAATCGCGTTTGCCGGACGCTCCAATGTCGGCAAATCCTCCCTGATCAACACGCTGGTCAACCGGAAACGGCTGGTGAAAACCAGCTCCACTCCGGGCCGGACCCGACTGCTCAATTTTTTTGCCATCAACGGCCGGATCATGTTCGTGGACCTGCCCGGATACGGATATGCAAAGGTCCAGGCCCGCGTCCGAAGCACCTGGGGCGCCATGATCGACACCTATATCCTTGGCCGGCCTGCTCTTAAAAGCATTGTGCTGATTTTAGACATCCGCCGGGACCCGGATGAAAAGGATCTGTCTCTGATGGCATGGCTGCGGCATCACCGGATACCCTTTATCACTGTGCTGACCAAGGCCGACAAACTCTCGGGCATCAAACAGAAAAACCGGGTGCGTGCCATTGAACAGGCCCTGCCTGATGCGGCCGGATCCATGATCTGTTTTTCCGCCAAAACCCGCCAGGGGCTGGATCAACTCTGGCAGGCCATTGCCGATTGTGCCGGTGAAGCCGCGCTCCCGCCGCAAAAAGACCCGACGGCTGCGCGGCATGATCCTTTGTCACAACCCCCGGAAACCGACAACGTACCGTCATGATGGAAAAAGTCACATCCGCAACAGGTTTTAAATCCGGATTCACCGCCATTATCGGGGCCCCGAATGTCGGCAAATCGACCCTGTTAAACCGGATACTGGAAGATAAAATCGCCATTGTCTCCCCCAGACCCCAGACCACGCGCAACCGCATCCTGGGCGTGCTGCACCGGCCCAAATCCCAGATCATCTTTTTAGACACCCCTGGCATCCATAAAAGCGAAAAAGCGCTGAACCGGAAAATGGTGGAAACGGCGCTTGCCGCCATCAGCGATGTGGATGTCATTCTGGTCATGATCGACGCGGCAAAACCCGATCCGGCATCCGAAAGCCTGCTGCTGGAAAAGCTTCCCGGCAACCGCCGCACGCCGGTGGTACTGGCCGTCAATAAAATCGACAAGGTCAAAAAACCTGATCTGCTGGGACTCATCCATGATTGGTCAAAAGCCTATTCCTTTGCCGAGATCATCCCCATTTCCGCCACGGAAGGCACCCAGGTGCCGGAGCTGATCGGTCTGCTGGAAAAACGGCTTCCCGAAGGCCCGCCCTATTTCCCCGAGGACATGATCACCGATATGCCGGAGCGATTTGTTGCCGCTGAAATGATCCGGGAAAAGATATTTACGCACACCGGGCAGGAAATCCCTTTTTCAAGCACGGTGACCATTGAATCCTTTTCCGAAGAGCCGGACCGCGGTCTTGTGAGCATCCATGCGGTCATTCACGTGGAGCGCGATTCCCAGAAAGGGATCATCATCGGCAAGGGCGGCAGCATGCTGCGGTCCGTGGGCCAGGCCGCCCGGGCCGATATTGAGCGCATGGTCGGCATGAAGGTATTTCTCAAGCTTTTCGTCCGGGTGGAAAAAAACTGGAGCAGTGACGCGCGGGCCCTCCGCCGTCTGGGATATTCATGATCCTCTCGTATCACCCCTGTTTTGTTGGCGATCGGAACCTTATCTGCGCGGGCCGCGCGCCCGATGAAACCGACCGGGCAGCCATTGGCCAAGCCGATGCGGTCATCCTACCCCAGGGGTGCGGCATAGCCCTTTTTGAGATGGCAAAAAACCATTGCGCCCAAGTATTCCCCGATTACGGCAAGCGATTCGCCTATCCGGGCAAAATCGGACAGGCCAAGCTTTTCCGGGAATTTAGCACAAAACATCCCGAAACTGCTACATTTTTCTCCCTTGTCGATTATCAGGCTCTCACGGGAAGCGCTTTGGCACCGGCTGGATTTTCATGGCCGATTGTATTTAAATTCAACTGGGGCGGCGAAGGCGACAATGTGATGCGGGTGGATACGCCGGAGGAACTGCATGCCGCGCTTGACCGTGCCGCCACATACGAGCGTTCCGGTCAGAATGGATTCCTGATCCAGGAATATATCCCGGCGGCGGGCCGGTCCCTGCGGGTTGTGGTGATCGGCGATCACGTGACCGCATACTGGCGGGTTCAGCCGGATACAGCAATCTTTACGGCAGGGGTTTCCAAAGGCGCTATCATTGATGCGGCGTCCGATCCGGAACTCCGAAAAACCGGCATGGACCGGGTCCGGCAATTCTGCGGCCGCACCGGTATCAACCTGGCGGGTTTTGACCTGCTCTTTGCCGACCGATCTGAAGAAAATAAAAAAGATATGGAACCCTATTTCATTGAAATCAATTATTTTTTCGGCAGAACCGGCCTGGGCGGATCACTTCGCTTCTATGATCTGCTTTGCGCGGAAATCGATGCCTGGCTCAACAGGATCGGCCTGGCGGTCACGAATGACCGCCGCTCCGGCGATACGGATACCAGCGATGGCGACAGCGGAGAAATGATTTCGGGTGAATATGATAGTGAGCAGGACCTGCCATCGGCCCGGCCGGAGAACTGACCATATGACCGCGTTTTCATACGTGCCGGATGAAACGGAAATCCGGTGGGAAAAACAAAAAGCCCGGGAACTCCGTCAAACCCAGTGGTGGAAACGTCGCTGCGCCACAGGCATCTGCCACTACTGCGGCAAACATCTGCCCGCAAAGGAACTGACCATGGACCATATCGTCCCCATTGCCAGGGGAGGTAAAAGCACCAAGGGAAATGTGGTCCCCTGCTGTCCCGACTGCAACACCAAAAAAAAATCAAGCCTGCTAATGGACTGGAAAGGGCCTGACCGGATAAAATAGCGGTGGATGGTTTTCTGAAGATAACCGCCACAGGGGAACACAACCATTTGTTATAATAAAAGAAGGTGGGAAATTATGACATTTCTCTATTTTCTTATCGGTATCGCGGCCCTGATCGGGATCATCCTGTTTAAGAAAACCAAACAGCTTGAAGCGGGAAAGACCCAGGCCATGCAGGAACTGGCCGGCATGAAGGTCGCCAGACTATCACCCTTCGGCAGCGTCAAATCCTTATCCATCCTGCCCATGGTGGATTTTGTCGCGGACAGCCCGGACCTGAAGACCGAAGCCGGCGTATCCTACCTGATCCGGGCCGACGGGACCACCATTTTGATGGATACGGGCTTAAACGCCAAAAAGGAGCACCCCTCTCCCCTGCTTCACAACATGGAAAAACTGGGGGTATCGGAAAAAGAAATCGACATGATTTTTTTCAGCCACCTGCACCCGGATCATGTCGGCGGCATGAAAAATCAGAAGGACAAAACCTTCAGCCTGTCCCAGGGACCCGTGGATCTGGGCAAGATCCCGGTTTACGCGCCGGCGCCCGTGAACGCATCGAGCTTTAATTCCGGCCCCGAGACCAAGGTCATCCGCGAGCCCGCCGTCTTAAAACCCGGCATTGCAAGCATCGGCGTTATCCCCCGGTTCCTTTTTCTCATGGGATACACGCAGGAAAACGCCCTGGCCGTCAATGTCGAAGGCAAGGGGATCGTCCTGATCATCGGGTGCGGCCACCAGACCATCGAGCGGATCATCGAACGGACTCAGGCGCTGTTTGACGAGCCGATCCATGCCATCATCGGCGGGCTGCATTTCCCGGTGCGCGGCGGCCGCATCATGATCGGCCCCGTCAACATCCAGCGAGTCGTTGGATCGGACCGCCCCCCGTGGCGAGGCCTCAATGAAAAGGACGTGGAAGCCGCCATCGCAGCCATTAAAAAAGCGTCTCCGAAAATCGTCGCATTATCGCCCCACGACAGTTGCGACTGGTCCATGGACCAGTTCCGCCAGGCATTCGGCGATGCATACATGGATCTGAAAGTAGGCCGCGAGATCCGGATTTAACGGACCTGCGTGATCCCTTCCCGGTCCATGATCAGGCGTGCGGGCCGCCGGCCGTTGATCCGGGCCCCGCCCCCCCATGCCTCCTTAATTTCGCATGCTGGTGACGGGCGCTGGCAGCCTGCCACCGCGCCGCAGAAAATCTTTGGCCGAAAACCGGTTGACGGTCATGACCGGCGCGGTGCCCAGCAGTCCGCCGAAAACCACCCGGTCGCCGGCCTGCTTGCCCGGCACGGGGATCACGCGGACGCCTGTGGTCTTGTTGTTGACGATGCCGATGACCAGTTCATCGGCGATAATGGCGTTG
>CAYZXZ010000093.1:5531-10955 GCA_964481615.1 uncultured Desulfobacteraceae bacterium
TCGGGCACATCGCCAGGAATGGCGAACATGTCCAGGCCCACCGAACAGACCGCAGTCAGGGCTTCAAGCTTGTCCAGGCTCAAGGCGCCTTCCTCCACGGCCGCGATCATGCCGCTGTCCTCGCTGATTGGGATAAACGTGCCGCTCAGGCCGCCCACGTTGCCGGATGCCATGGCGCCGCCCTTTTTAACGGCGTTCATGAGCAACGCCAGGGCCAGAGTGGAACCATGAGCGCCGATTTTCTCGATGCCGAAGGCCTCCATGACGTTTGCCACGGAATCGCCCGCCGCAGTGGTGGAAGCCAGGGAAATATCCACGATGCCAAAGGGCACGTCCAGGGCCGCGGCCAGCTCCCGGCCGATGAGTTCGCCGGCCCGGGTGATTTTGAACACCGTGCGTTTGATGACTTCCGACAGTTGCGTCAGGTCGCAGTCCCGGTTTTTCTCCACAACGCTTTTGACCACCCCCGGCCCGCTGATGCCGATGTTTAACGCCACATCCCCCTCGCCCACGCCGTGAAACGCGCCGGCCATAAAGGGGTTATCCTCGGGCGCATTGGCAAAGACCACGAACTTAGCGCATCCCACTGCGTTTTCGCTGTTTTCAGCGGTTCGTTTCAGCATAGCTCCCAGCAGGTTAACGGCATCCAGGTTCAGGCCCGCGACCGTGGAGCCGACATTTAAAAACGCGCAGACCCGCTCGGTTTTCGACAACACTTCGGGCAGCACGTCGATGAGCATCCGATCGGACCGGGTCATCCCTTTTTGCACCAGGGCACCAAAACCGCCGATGAAATCAATGCCCGCGTCCTTTGCTGCCCGGTCGAGGATTTGGGCCATCTCAAGAAATTTTTCCGGCGCGCAATTGGTTTCCATGATCAGACTGACCGGTGTGATGGAAATCCGCTTGTTGACGATGGGCACACCGTATTTGCGCTCGAGCTTCGCAGCTTCTTCCACCAGGCGGCCGGCCAGAGAGGCGATCCGGGCATGGACGTTTTCCCTGAACCGTTTGAAATCCGAATCCACACAGTCTTTGAGGTTTACCCCCAGGGTCGTTGTCCGGATATCTAAGTTCTGGTAGAGGATCATGCTGGCGGTTTCATAGATTTCTTCCAACGTGACGGTCATCGGCTACACCCTGTGCATCATCTTGAAAAGATTTTCGTGCTGAACCTGGATCTTCATGCCCAGCTCATCACCGATGGAATCGAGTTCTTTTGCCATCTGCTCCATGCCGATGCCGGCATCCTTGACATCCACCATCGTGGTCATGACAAAATAGCCGTCAGTCATGACCCGCTGGCTGATATCCACAATATTGATATCGTTTTTGTAGAGGAAACCGGAGATGGTGGCGACGATCCCCTTCCGGTCCTTGCCGATCACCGTGATAAATACGAATTCTTTGTCCATGATTGTTCCTTATCGAAAAAAGTGACATTGCACCTGACGGCTGTATTGCCATACATTCAAAAAAAATGATGAACGGACGCGAAGCGTCCGTTCATCGCGTCATTAACAATCGGTTGATACCGCCCTATAAAATCGCATGCCGGACTAAAAAGCAATCAAACTTTTACGGCCTTATTGCGGCAGCAGGCGCACCTGAAGCAAAACAGGGACATGATCCGAGGAGGTGAAATCGTTCATGCGGCGGCACGCAAGCACCTCAAATCCACGGCAGAACCAGCGGTCCAGGGGAGCGTCGAGGTCGAGCTGCATGAAGGGTTTTAAAAAAAAGAACCAGGCCGACGGGGTGCCGCCGGTTTCATGATAGGCAAGGGCCTCGACCATGCCGAGTCTGGCCGCGAACTGCTGAACCGCCTTCAACCGGGCGCTGTTCCATGTGTTGAAATCGCCGCCGACGATCATCGGGCCGTCATGCTCGCCGGCATAATCATAAACCGCGTCAAGATAATTTTCGATATTGCCCAGCGGCACATAATTGAGCATATGGATATTGATGAGCATCAGACGCCGGCCGTCCGGCAAATCCATGGCGGCAATCATGGATGCCTTGGGCGTAAAAAACAATCCTTCCCTGTCCGGCGAAGGGACATGGACCGGGGTTTCCAGGTGAAACTGGGACAGTACCT
The DNA here is from genome assembly GCA_964481615.1 of uncultured Desulfobacteraceae bacterium. Lineage (GTDB taxonomy): Bacteria > Desulfobacterota > Desulfobacteria > Desulfobacterales > Desulfosalsimonadaceae > SURF-33. The sequence goes on from CAYZXZ010000093.1 coordinate 7,630, forward strand.
GAACGCCGGTGTAGACATCCGGATCCGTCTTTTTCCAGCTAGGGGCGAAAAGGCATTGATGAAAGGACGGCCCGAAAAGACCGCAGGTGGTGCTGATGCCTTCCTGGATAAAGAGGATATCGGGGGAATGGTCGTTGACCAGCCTGGTGATTTCGGCGTTGTCTTCGACGTTTTTGGCGATATTCCAGGTGATCAGGGTGAGCTCATTGGTAGGCGCCGGGCGGACCACGCCGCTGATGTCGATATCGATGACCCCGACACGGCTGTGGGACGCACAACCGCAGAAGGTCGATGCCCATAGAAAAACAAACAGAAAAAGGAGTGTCCATCTTGATTTCATAAAAACTCCGCAAGAAGATGAGGTGCAATGATCCAATGCTACATGAAGCTGCGTTGACACGCAAATCAAATCGTGTCATATTTTTCCAAAAAGGCATTCACCGGCCGGATATGGACGAAGATATCCGTGGGGAAGGTCTTCCGGCTGAAAAACACTCAGGACAGAATTCTTATGTTTAATAAAGCCAATGTCGTCATCACCATCACCATTGCCATTATGACCATCAGCATCTGGGCGCTTCTGAATCGGCCGGAGATCGAACCGCCCTGGCCCAGAAAAATTCAGGGATTCTGCTATTCGCCGTTTCGGGAAGACCAGAGCCCTCTGAATGGCGTTTTCCCGACGGAGGAACAGATAGAATCCGATTTGGCGATGCTGGCGAAAAAAACCCATGCCGTGCGAACATATTCCATGGAAGAAACCATTGTCGAGGTGCCGAGAATCGCCAAAAAATACGGCATTAACGTGGCGCTGGGGGCGTGGATAGGCTCTGATCACGAGAGAAACCAAAAGGAAATCGATCTTCTGATCAATTACGCCGCCAGAAACACGAACGTGGTGCGGGTCATTGTCGGCAATGAGGTTATCCTGCGCGGCGACATTCCATTATCCGAATTCCTGCCGTATTTGATCAAAGTCCGCAAAGCGCTCAATGTTCCGGTGAGCACCACGGAACCCTGGCATGTCTGGATCAAACACCCGGAGTTGGCCGAGAATGTCGATTACCTCGGCGTGCATTTGCTGCCATACTGGGAGGGAGTGTCCGTGGATGTTGCCGTGGATTACTGCATCGAACGTCTCAAGGATTTGAAAGAGGCATTTCCGGACAAGCCCATCGTGATTGCTGAAGTGGGGTGGCCCAGCGAGGGCCGCACCCGGAAGTGGGCCGTCGCCTCGACTTCCATGGAAGCGACTTTTCTGCGGCGTTTTTTAGATTACGCGAAAAAAGAAGGCTATATCTATTATGTCATGGAGGCGTTTGATCAGCCCTGGAAGGCAGCGAGCGAAGGCGCTGTCGGCGCCTACTGGGGCGTCTATGATGTATACCGGCAACCCAAATTTGAATTTACCCGGCCCATCATCAAGATACCGGAATGGCGGACCCTGGCAGGCATATCCGTAATGATCGCCATCATCACCCTGGCCATACTGATCACCAACAGCCAGACGTTAAATATTCGGGGACGAAGCTTTCTGGCCGTGATTGCGTTTGCACTGGCTACGGCGTCCGTGTGGGCGACCCATGATTATATGGACCAATACCTGTCCATAAGGACCGTGATCGTTGGGATTCTGATTGTATTCGGCATGATCGGCGTCATTCTGGTGCTGCTCACCGAAGCCCATGAATGGGCGGAAGCCGTCTGGGTGAAAGAACGGCGGCGGCCGTTTCGGCCGATGATTGTGGATGACGCCCAATTGCCGATGGTATCCGTTCACGTGCCGACCTATAACGAACCCCCGGAAATGGTCAAACAGACATTAGACGCTCTGGCCCGGCTGGATTATCCGAAATATGAAGTGATTGTGGTGGACAACAACACAAAAGACGAAAGCATCTGGCGGCCGGTGGAAGAGCATTGCCGACAACTTGGCCCGAATTTCAAATTCTTCCATGTGGATCCGCTGACGGGATTTAAAGCCGGCGCGCTCAATTATGCCCTGGATCATACGGATCCCGAAGCCGCCATCATCGGGGTGATTGACAGCGATTATGAGGTTGATCCCGCATGGTTGCGGGATCTGGCGCCTCAGTTTAAAAACGATTCCCTGGCCATTGTCCAGGCGCCTCAGGATTACCGTGATGAAAGCGCCAATGCATTCAAGTCCATGTGCTACGCGGAATACAAGGGATTTTTCTTCATCGGCATGATCACGCGCAACGAGCGAAATGCCATTATCCAGCACGGCACCATGTCGCTGATCCGCCGCTCGGCCCTTGAGGAAGTGGGAAGATGGAGCGATTGGTGCATCACGGAGGACGCAGAGCTCGGCCTGAGAATCTTCGAGAAAGGATACGAGGCCATGTATATTCCCAAAAGCTACGGCCGGGGGCTGATGCCCGACACGTTTGTGGATTATAAAAAGCAGCGTTTCCGATGGGCCTACGGCGCCATGCAGATCCTGCGGCGACACAAGGGCAGACTGACCGGTCTGGGCAAAAGCCGCCTGACCGCCGGCCAGAGATACCATTTCTGGGCCGGCTGGATGCCTTGGATCGCCGATTCACTCAACCTGGTGTTTAATATGGGCGCGGTGGTCTGGTCGCTGCTCATGATCTTTGCCCCCCAGAAATTCGATCCGCCCCTGATTATTTTTTCCATTTTCCCATTAGCGCTGTTTTGTTTCAAGGTGGCCAAACTCATTTATATCTATCGGGGAGCCCATATTGTTGCCAGCATCGGCCAAACATTGTCCGCGGCGATTGCGGGCCTTGCACTGTCAAACACCATTGCAAGAGCCGTCTGGTCGGGTCTTACGACATCCGGCAAGCCGTTTTTCCGAACGCCGAAAATGGCGGATACGCATCCCTTTTTAAAAGCGATTGCTTCTTCCCGCGAGGAAACCCTGTTTATGATTTTGTTGTGGCTGCTGGCGCTATGCGTTGCCTGGACGAAAACGACCGCGGCCCCGGATTTGACGATCTGGATTATTGTCCTTTTGATACAGTCTTTGCCCTATTTTGCGGCTTTTGTGGTGTCACTGGTCAGCGCGTTTCCTGGATCAGGACCAACGCACCCCATAGGTGCAGAGGCAACGTGAGGGCACTCAAGCGAGCGGCCCGAGCGATGGAAGTACGACAACCGAGAAATCAAGCGTCCGTTGACGGGAACCCGACGCTAAACAAGATCATAGATCAATGAAAATCTTTTCATCGGCGCCGGCTATATGGGGATCGGCGGCGGCCCGTTGAATCCCGCGCCGTTTGTGCTGATCGGCCCCGCAAAACCATGGGTCGGCGCCGATGTCTAACCTCGTTGTCCGT
>CAYZXZ010000094.1:0-10848 GCA_964481615.1 uncultured Desulfobacteraceae bacterium
ATTGATTTCTGTCGTTGTCGTTTTTGAAGATAGCGAGAAAACGCACTCCTCGCTACGTGATATGGTGAGGATGATCGACGGCCACTATTCTGGCTATTCTAGACATAGCTGATGTTTAAATCATTTTTACGCGCTGGGCAAGATAATTAAGTGTTATGTCCCCCGAATTGCCCCGAATTGCCCAAATTAACCCCGAATTTCCACTCACCATACCATAGGAAAGTCCGGTTTTGATTCTTAAGACAGTCCGGTTTTGAATTTTTGCTAACAGACAGTTTTTTGGAAACGTCAAGTTACACTTTGGGGCGTTTTTTGCTTTTATCAGCCTGACCCTTCCCCATGGGAGGATGGTTATCCATAGTCAAGTTATTGTTTGCAAACTCGGTCTTTTTGTGGTCTTATCTGTAAAAAATGACTGGATGTCGATATGCCCCCGAGAAATGTCAGCGCATCGCCCAAAGATCTTGCGTCCTGGGTTGACGATCGGCAAGCTACGGGCCTTTATTTCTTCACCCGGGAAGAAGCCATCAATAATTTGAAAATGACTGAGGAAGCCTTCCGGAAGGCCGCCGCGCGACTGGTGAAAAAGATCAGGATCGTGCGAATCCGAAGCGGTTTTTTCGTCATCGTACCCCTGGAATACCGCGCCTCCGGGGTTTTGCCTCCAGAATGGTTTATAGCCGATCTTATGACCTATCTGAAGCAGCCCTATTACGTGGGCCTTTTGAGCGCCGCGGTCCTCCACGGGGCAGCCCATCAGCAGCCGCAACAATTCCAGGTCGTCACCACGGCTCCTCATCGTAGAATCCAGAAAAATAACCTTTCGCTGCGCTTCTTTTTCAAAACCAATTTCGACGCCACGCCGGTCACGCAGATCAAGACAACAACCGGCTATATGGCCGTCTCCACACCGGAGGCTACCGCCCTTGATCTCATCCGCTATTCAAGATCCATTGGCGGTCTGGCTCGGGTCATCACCGTCCTTCAGGAACTGGGCGAGAAGATAGACGCAAAAAAAATACAAGACGCCGCGAGAAAAGACGGGAATCTGGCCTATGCCCAGCGGCTCGGCTGGCTAATGGAGAAAGGGGGACACACCAACGTGGAAGCTTTATGCCGATGGGTGGCTGATCAGAAGCCCCTAGCGGCAAGTCTCGACCCTTCTCAACCAATCAAAGGAGCAAGAAAGGATGACCGTTGGCAACTGTTAATCAATTCGGATGTGGAAAGTGATTAAATTCTCCCATAATTCAACATAGGTAAGCCCAATGCAGGCAGATCAACTGAAACCGAACGTCATTGTTTACGGACCTATTTTCCCCGAACCGGTGCAGGTGATCACTGCCATTCCCATGGGCGAATCTGTCAAACTGATCGGCAAGGGCCTGAAGTCCGGCAAGGTTCACGACCCTGTCCTCAGCCTTGAACAGCTCGCTGCACTGGAGGCCACTCCAGAGGAAGAACCTTTCGACGGCGACCCGAAGCACTTCCGCCTGGGTATCGAGGCCCTTCGGTTGGCCCTGGCCTACGAGTACGATCCCTACTTCACCCTCTCCATTGCCCGGGTCGATCCACTTCCCCATCAGTTGGAAGCGGTCTACGACTACTTTCTGAAGCTTCCCCGTATTCGGTTTCTCCTGGCAGATGACCCCGGCGCCGGCAAGACCATTATGGCGGGTCTCCTCATCAAGGAACTCAAAATCCGGGGCCTTGTCAAACGCATCCTGATCGTGACACCCGCCAACCTCTCTTTTCAGTGGCAGCGGGAACTGAAGGACAAATTCCGGGAAAACTTTGAAGTGATCCGGAGCGATGTCCTGCGGGCCAACTATGGCTTGAACCCCTGGCAGGAAAGAAACGCGGTCATTACCTCCATCTCCTGGGTATCGCGCATCGAAGACGCAAAGGACAGCCTCCTGCGAAGCCACTGGGACCTTATCATCGTCGATGAAGCCCATAAGATGAGCGCCTACAGCGCCGAAAAGAAGACCCTGGCCTACCAGCTCGGCGAGGCCCTATCGGAAATCACCGACCATTTTCTGCTGATGACCGCTACGCCGCACAAGGGCGATCCTGATAATTTCTGCCTGTTTCTGGAGCTCCTGGACAGGGACGTTTACGGCGACGTGAAGAGCCTCGAAGAAGCCATGCGGGTTCATGAGGCGCCCTTCTACCTGCGTCGCATCAAGGAAGCCCTGGTCACCTTTCCCGATCCCGATACAGGGCAGGTTAAAACCCTCTTCACAAGACGCACTGTCCGGACCATCGAGTTTCAGATCGACGAAGAGGAATGGGACTTCTATGACGCCCTCACCCGGTACGTGGAAGATCAGTCCATCAAAGCCGCCGCCGATGATTCCGCCCGTGGCCGCGCCCTTGGATTCACGATGGCCATGCTCCAGCGCCGTTTCGCCTCCAGCATTCACGCCGTGCGTCGCACTCTGGAGCGGATGAAGGAAAAACGGGAAAAGATCCTGGCGGACCCGGAAGGCTATCGACAGGAGCAGATATTTAAAAAGCTGCCCGAAGATTTTGACGATCTGCCCGAAGAGGAACGGCAGGAAATTATCTCTCAGTTGGAAGCCGTGGTCGCATCTGTCGATCCTGCTGCTCTCAAAGAAGAGATCATGCAGATCGGGAAATTGATCGTCCAGGCAAAGCACCTTGAAAACCGTGAGATCGAGTCCAAGCTGGTCAAGCTGCGGGATGAACTCATCAAGCAAAATGTGTTCGACGATCTGCGGATGAAACTTCTGATCTTCACCGAACACAAGGACACACTCGATTTTCTGGTTGAGAAGCTGCGGGAATGGCATCTCACTGTCACACAAATTCATGGCAGCATGAAGATCGGCGACCGCGATACCTCGGGAACGCGAATCTATGCGGAACGGGAATTCCGGGAAGACTGCCAGGTCATGGTCGCCACGGAGGCGGCAGGCGAAGGCATCAACCTCCAGTTCTGCTGGTTCATGATCAACTACGACATCCCGTGGAATCCCATGCGGCTCGAGCAGCGAATGGGCCGTATTCACCGCTACGGTCAGGAAAAGGACTGCCTGGTCTTGAACTTCGTTTCCACCAACACCCGCGAAGGGCGCGTCTTCCAGAAGCTCTTCGAGCGGATCGAGAAGATTGAGGAGGACCTCGATCCGAAACGCACAGGAAAGATCTTCAACGTCCTGGGGGATGTTTTTCCCTCCAATATGCTGGAGCGGATGCTGCGGGATATGTACGCCCACAACCTCACCGAGGAGGTCATCAAGAACCGCATCGTCCAGGACATCGATACGGAGCGGTTTCGCAGCATCACCCAATCGACGTTGGAAGGGCTGGCCAAGCGGGAACTCAACCTTTCCGCCATCGTCGGCAAATCAGCCGAGGCGAAGGAAAGGCGGCTTGTCCCCGAAGTCATCGAAGACTTTTTCATTCAGGCCTCCCCCATCGCCGGAATACATCCGAGGGAAACGGCCAAAGGCGGCCATATCTACCGCATCGGGCGGGTGCCCCGGACCCTCTGGCAGATCGGCGAACAGTTGGAACCTCATTTCGGAAAACTGGGTCGGGAATACCGGCAAATCACTTTCGACAAGAAACACCTGACTGACGACCCGACCCTGGAATGGGTTACGCCGGGGCATCCCCTGTTTGAATCGGTCCGCGAGGATGTCTTTTATCGGGTGCAGAACGACCTGCGCCGCGGAGCGGTTTTTTATGACGTCCATCGTTCTGAACCGGCCAGGCTGGATGTTTTTTCCGCCGCTATCCGCGACGGGCGGGGCAATGTCCTCCACCGCCGCCTTTTTGCCGTGCAGGCCGATATGAACGGCTCTCTGGCTATTCGCCAGCCGACGATATTTCTGGATCTTAGCCCCGCACCGGCCTCAACTCCTACACCCGATGGAGCGGGGCTGCCTGCACGCGATGCGGTCGAGCAGGAACTCATCCAAAAATCCCTGAGCCAATTCCTTGGGGAAATAGATTGTCAAAGGAGGAAAGAAACCGAGGTCATCTCCCGTCATATCGAAATCAGCTTGAACGAATTGATCAACCGACAGAACCTGCGTATGGCCGAACTCCTGGAAAGCCAGCAGGCAGGCGATACGAGCCCGCTTATTGCAGCGAACATCAAGACGACGGAAGATCGCCTTTTTGAACTCAATGCCCGGCTCGAACGGAGGCGGGAGGAACTTCGGCAGGAGCGTCATTGCACGATCACCGATATCCAACCTCTCGGCCGGGCCTGGGTGCTGCCCCATCCCGAACGCCAGACGCCCACAGTCCGTTCGTTCATTCGTGACGATGAGATCGAGAAAATTGCCGTCCAAGCGGTGATTGCCCACGAAGAGGCGCAGGGAAGGCAGGTCATCAGCGTGGAGCAGGAGAACCGCGGGTTTGATCTCATCTCTCGAAGGCCTCACCCGGAGGACCCCCAGACCGCCATCGAGGTGCGGTTCATCGAGGTCAAGGGGCGCTCCGCCATCGGCGAGGTTGCGCTGACCACCAACGAATACAAGACCGCCGAAAGGCTGAAAAAGGATTATTGGCTCTACGTGGTCTACGACTGCGCCAAGATGCCGAAGATCCACCCTATTCAGGACCCCGTGCGTCTGGGTTGGGAGCCTCTCGTGAAAATAGAGCACTACCACGTCGGTGCCAAGAAGGTTCTGGAGTTCATATAATATGAATTATCCCAAACGCCTCATCGAGGTCGATCTTCCGATCAAAAAGATCAGCGAACACGCCCGGCGGGAGAAGAATCTGCGCAGCGGCCATCCCTGGCACCTGCATATCTGGTGGGCCAGGCGGCCTTGGGGGGCCTGCCGGGCCGTGACCTTGGCGTCGCTGCTGCCCGACCCGGCCGATCCGCATTGCCCGCAGGCCTTCACCAAGAAGGCGGCCGATGCCTTGATTCCTCTTGGCTACAAACCAAAATCGGCTGATGCGGCGGATGTACAGACAGCGCTGCTGCGATTTGTTGGTGACTATGCCGAGTGGGAAATGGGATCGTCTTCATCATATCGCACGGCCGCAGTCAATTTGATCAAAGCCGCCTATCCGGATAATCCGCCTGTTGTTCTTGATTCTTTTGCCGGAAACGGCGCCATCCCCGGCGAGGCCTTGCGCATGGGCTGCGAAAGCATCGCCCTGGATCTGAATCCCGTTGCTAACGTGGTGCTGCGAACACTCTTGGAATCGGTTCCCCGGCAGGGGTATCCCCTGCTGGAAAAATTCCGCGAGGGTGCAGATTTCATCAAAAAGGAAGCGGAAAATCGTCTTACCCGCTACTATCCGAAGAAAGACGGCAAGACGCCCATCGCCTGGCTGTGGGCGCGAACCGTCACCTGTGAAGGACCGGGGTGCGGCGCCGTGATCCCGCTCATCTCTCAGACCGCCATCGCCGGCGGGTCGCGGAAGGCCTGGATCGAAATCGCCGGACATCGGGATAAAAGCATTGCCATCCACATCGCCAAAGGAAAGACGCTACCCAAAGACCTCGTCAAAACAGCGGGCGGTGGCGCTGCTGTCTGCCCCGTTTGCGGCTTCACGACGCAGAAGGCCAGCGTAAAGAGGCAGGGCAAAGCCGATCAGATGGGTCATCGCCTTTTCGGCGTGGCCGTACCTATCGGGGAACGGCAGGGCAAAGACTATTTCGATGCGAACGATGCGGATCAGAAGGCGGTTGCCGCGGCGTCGCGGACTTGGAAGGAATTAGTTGCGCAGGGTAAGGCAACGGAGTTGACGGAGCCTTTTGTTTTGACCTATGGTTTGCATGTGCCGCCCCATTATGGCATCTCCACCTGGGGCGATCTATTTTCAGACCGCCAGAAACTGGCCCTTTACACCCTGGTCGGCATCCTCAACGATTATGCCTTCCATCTGAAGAACGAGGGCCATGATGGGGCGTTCATCAAAGATGTCATGACAAGCCTGTCCTTGGGGATCAGTAACAGCGTCCATTATTGGACAACGATGAGCACGTGGCTGGCAGAACATATGATTTCCGCCTTTATCACCGGCAATGCCATTGCAATGCGCTGGGATTGGGCTGAAGGAAATCCTTTGGCCCCATCTTATGTGGGCGGCCTGGATTATGCCTTTTCACAGGCAGAAGAAGGCATAGCCGCCGCTGTCCACCTCGGGAAAAGCCCCGCCACCGTCCTTCAGGGAAATGCCACCGCCGTACCCCTGCCTGACGACGGAGCGGACCTTTTCTTCACCGATCCGCCTTACTACGACGTCGTCCCCTACGCCGACCTCTCGGATCTCTGCTACGTCTGGCTCAAGCGGTTTATTGGGACCTACCAGCCCGATCTTTTCCAGACCGAACTGACGCCAAAGGCCGATCAGATCGTCGTCAATCCCTACGCCCCGGAAGACGGCAGGGGGGAACAGACGCCGGAGGCCTATCAGGAAAGGATGACGGCGGCCTTCCGGGAGGGAAGGCGGATTCTTCGCCCTGACGGCATTGGCGCGATTGTCTTCGCCCACAAGGGAACCGCCGCCTGGGAGGCGCTGCTCGGCGCGGTCATCGACGCCGGATTCATCGTGACGGCATCCTGGCCCATCGATACGGAACGGGCGTCGCGCATGCGGGCCAATCAGTCGGCGGCCTTGGGTTCTTCTGTCCATCTTATCGTCCGGCCGCGGGAAGATCAGGACGGAGCTTTGAAGACGAGAGACGTCGGCGACTGGCGGGATGTCCTGCAGGAGCTTCCCAGGCGCATCCACGAGTGGATGCCGCGCCTCGCCGGAGAGGGGGTCGTGGGGGCCGACGCCATCTTCGCCTGCCTGGGACCGGCCTTGGAATTCTACTCCCGTTACCCGCGCGTCGAAAAAGCGAGCGGTGAGCCGGTCCACCTGCGGGAATACCTGGAAAACGTTTGGGCTGCCGTGGCACGGGAGGCCCTGAACATGATCTTTTCCGGGGCCGATGCGACGGGCTTTGAGGAAGACGCCCGCCTGACCGCCATGTGGCTCTGGACGCTCTCCTCCGGGGGCAACGGCGAAAACGGTGAAGAAGCGCAAGCGAGCACGGGCTATCTCCTGGAATACGACACGGCCCGGAAGATTGCGCAAGGGCTGGGGGCGCACCTGGAGAATTTGACCGATACGGTAGAAATCAAGGGAAACACTGCCAGGCTCCTGCCCGCTGCAGAAAGGGCTGCATACCTGTTCAAGAAGGAAGGTTTAAGAGCCGCCACGGCAAAAGGGAAAAAGAAAACCGATCGGCAGACGGCTTTCGACTTCATGGAAGAAATGACAGAGGTCGAAGAAAGGGAAAACATCGGGGCCATTGCCGCGCAGGATGCGGGGCGCACTGTCCTTGACCGGCTCCATCAAAGCATGCTCCTCTTCGCTGCTGGCAGATCGGAGGCATTGAAGCGATTTCTTGTCGAAGAGGGCATCGGCCGTGATCAACGTTTCTGGCGACTGGCGCAGGCATTGTCTGCATTGTATCCGTCAAAGAGCGATGAGAAACGCTGGGTGGACGGCATCCTGGCCAGAAAAAAAGCATTGGGGTTTTGACCTATGGAATACATTGTTTACTGTGATGAAAGTCGCCACGCCGGTACAGGCCATCATCCATTCCTGGCGATCGGCAGCCTGTGGATGCCGCGCGCCGAGAAGCCTGAGCTGACAATAAAACTGAAAACTCTGTGCCGTTCGCTTAATCTTTATGGGGAAATCAAGTGGAGCAAGACCAGCCGTATCTGTCTTGAATCCTATAAGCAATTGATAGATTTCTTTTTTAAGGAAGATTCTTTGCGATTCAGGGTTATAGTCGTCAACCAGGAAAAACTCGACATTGATAAATACCACGCAGGAGACGAGGAATTGGGTTTCTACAAGTTTTATTATGAAATGCTGATCAAGTGGATTGAAGAAGGCAATGAATATCTTATCCTTCTGGATTTCAAGAAGAACAAGGGGGCGGATCGTCATAAGACTTTAAGAACTGTGATCGAAAACAAAATGAGGGGAAAGACGATTATCAAAGACCTGACCATCATTGATTCATCGCGAACACCTCTCAGTCAGCTCTGTGATTTGCTGACAGGGGCCGTCGCGGCAGAATGGTGCGGATTGACAGAGGGACGACCAAAGGCCGATTTAGCAGCATTTATCGCAAATAAGTGTGGTTATTCGTCTTTACGTGTCGTATCGCCACTGCCGGAGCCTTGCGGTAAATTCAATATATTCAACATTCGCCTGAGCTGACGGAGCGGCTGTGCAATGGATTTGAAAAGTCTGCTTGTTGACGTAAAAGGGCTCAAAGATGATGAGATTGATGCGCTGGGTCGAAAGCTATACAAAACAATTTACATTACATCAGGCTTTTACGGGATAAAAAAGACACACGATGGTGAAGATGTACGTTTTTGGGAGGACCGATTCGAACATGCTTTTTACACCTCCAGCAATCGGGCAAAGAATAGGGATGACAAAGATAAACTGGCTGTGGAACGTATAGAACGTATCAAATGGATAGAAAAAGTCATCGGTGGAGATGTACCAGGATCGGCGTGTTACAAGGCACAGAGCACGAGTGGCAGAAAGACAGAGCCAAATCGCTTATACGTGATTTCACGGGAGTTATATGTGGTATGGTTGGAACCGAGAAATGATGGCGGGTGGAAATTTTCGTCAGCTTACACCGCACGGCCTGAAAATTTTCGACGATACTGCCAATCAGGTAGAAGAATCTGGAAATGGAAAACCCCGTGATTAACCGGCTCACGGGGACAGAAGCCATGTCCAGCGCCTTAAGGCGTGGAGGGACTGCTCGTTTCCAAGCATCGATTACTTTTTACATGAGGTAAAATCGGAAAGTCAAGAAATATTATAGATAATAATGTCATATAATTATCCATAAGCAGGAGCTGTTATGGCCAATTTGAAACCCTGGTTTAAGGTCGTGACGCCGCGCGAGGACTTGCGCGAGGGCAGGCCCCTGGATGCGTCCGAATTTGCCGTCCATCTCGATCAGGTCCGGGACGGCCGGGCACCGGTGGATTATCAGAATCCGGAAAGGTTCTTTGAAAGGACCTATCTGACGCAGAGTCTGGCGGGCCTGGCAGCGGAGGCCCTCCGCCGGCTGTCGGGAATCAAGACGGAGACCTCGCCCATATTCAACATGTCGACGCAGTTCGGCGGCGGAAAGACCCATGCCCTCACCTTGCTCTATCACCTGGCGACAAGGGGAAACGAGGCAAGAAATTGGGCGGGGGTGACGGGCTTGCTTGCCAAGGCGGACGTAAAAAAGGTTCCCCAAGCGGCGACGGCGATCTTTGTCGGAACGGAGTTCGATTCCATCACCGGCCGAGGAGGGCATGACGGAACGCCCCTCCGAAAGACGCCCTGGGGAGAGATTGCTTTTCAATTGGGCGGCGTTGATGGGTTTTCCGTTGTTGCTAAGCACGATGAAAAACTCACCGCCCCTGCCGGCGACGTCATCCGGCGTTTCCTTCCCCAAGGGGCTCCCTGCCTCATCCTGCTCGATGAGTTGATGAATTACGTCAGCCGCAACAGGAAAAGCGGCCTGGCGGCACAATTCTATGATTTCCTCCAGAACCTTTCCGAAACGATTCGCGGCGAGGACATGGCCGTGCTGGCCGTTTCCATTCCGGCGTCAGAAGGAGAGATGAACGCGGAGGACCAGGGCGATTATGAACGCTATAAACATTTACTGAATCGGTTGGGCAAGGCTGTCATCATGTCAGCGGAGTCGGAGACGTCGGAGATTATCCGCCGCCGGCTCTTCGAGTGGGGCGGTCTGCCCGAGGACGGCAAAAAGACGGTTGGCGAGTATGCCGATTGGGTCATCGAACACCGGAATCAGATCCCAGGCCTTTTCCCCGTCGATCAAGCACGGGATGTCTTCGCCGCCGCCTATCCCTTTCATCCAATGGTCCTCTCCGTCTTCGAGCGTAAATGGCAGATGCTGCCCCGGTTTCAGCGGACCCGTGGTATTTTGAGGTTGCTCGCACTCTGGGTGTCGAGGGCCTATCAGGAGGGATACAAAGGCGGTCATCGGGATCCTCTGATTACCCTGGGAACGGCACCGCTCGATGATCCCCTCTTCCGGGCGGCGGTCTTTGAGCAGCTTGGAGAATCGAAGCTGGAGGGGGCGGTAACGGCAGACATTTGCGGCAAGAAGGAATCCTTCGCCACCCAGATGGACAAGGAGGCGGTTGAGGCGATCAAAAAGGCGCGTCTCCACAGGAAAGCAGCCACGACCATTTTCTTCGAATCCAACGGCGGGCAGTTGAGGGCAGAGGCCACGGTGCCGGAAATTCGTCTGGGCGTGGCCGAACCTGATCTGGATATCGGGAACGTCGAAACAGTTCTCGAGACGCTGGCAGCCAACTGCTACTTCCTCACCGTGGAGAAGAATCGGTACCGTTTCAATTTCACCGCCAACCTCAACAAACTCCTGGTAGACCGGCGGGCGACGATCCAGGATCCGCAGATCAAAGAGTGCGTCCGGGCGGAGGTGCAAAAAATCTTCAGCGCCGCAGCAGGCGTAGAACGGGTGTATTTCCCCGAAAAGAGCGGCCAGATCCCGGACCGGCCCGCTTTGACCTTCGTCATTGCAGCCCCCGAACAGTCCTTGCAGGACAACGGGAAACTGACACAGTCCATTGAAGCCATGACAAAGGGATACGGGACCTCCGCACGGACGTTCAAAAGCGCCTTGATCTGGTGTGTGCCGGAATCGACGGTCATGTTGCGCGATGAATCCAGGAAATTGCTGGCTTGGGAAGCGATTGACGAGGATGCAGCGACAGTGAAGCTCGATGAGACGCAGAAGCGGCAGCTTGCCGAAAATCTGAAAAAAGCCCA
>CAYZXZ010000095.1:0-10569 GCA_964481615.1 uncultured Desulfobacteraceae bacterium
TCTAAGGCCTCTCTGCCCCGGATGCCGCCCACTTCCACGTCATCGGCCCGGGTATGGGGCGAAGCCGCGGTATCAGATGCCGGCAACGAGATCACAAGCAGGCAGTTGCCCGCCAGTTTGGCCGATTCGGTCAGGACCTGGGCAAAGGAAAACTGGGTCTCGAAACTCCCGGCCGGAAGGTCGGCGGCGTCATGTAGCTGGCGGGCATAGGCCACCCATTCGTCGATGAGCACCAGACAGGGGCCGTATTGTTTGAACAGCTCCCGGAGCATATCGCCGGGGCTTGTGGCATGGGCATCATCTTCGGCCACCCGTGCAAAGGCGTTTTTTCCCCCAAGCTGCCACGCCAGTTCGCCCCAGAGGGTGCGCACCACCGTGCCGTCGGATTTAACAGACGGGTTGCCCGGCGAAATTTTATTGCCCACCAGCACCACCCGTTTGGCCGGCGACACGGTTTTAACCCCGGCCTCTGCCAGCACGTCATCCACGCCGGACAGCTCCCCCGGCGCAATCCCGGAAAACAGGTGATAGAGGGCCAGCATGGAATGGGTCTTGCCGCCCCCGAAATTGGTCTGGAGCTGGACCACCGGATCGCCGCCCTGGCCGGCAATGCGCCGCACCCCGCCCACCAGAAGGGCCTTTAGGCTTTCGGTAAGATAAGTCCGCCGGAAAAACTCCCGGGGTTCGCGATATTCATCCGGGCCTTCGCCCATGTGGACCTGCCAGAGGTCCGCGGCAAATTCCGCCTGCTGATACCGGCCCGAGGCCACGTCCGGATGGGGAGTGACCACATCCCGCCAAGCCGGAAGCGTCCCCACGGCCGCGGGTTCGATGAGCGATCCCCCGGCTTTGCGCTTCTGGCCCCGCACCTGTTCTTCAAACACCAGGCGGCGCAGCTCCATTTTCATGCGGCCCACCTCATCGGCCTGGGGCGCGGATACGGCGGTCAGCAGACGGGCCATGGAATCTAGCGCCCGGTCCGCGTCATCGCTGGAAAACGGCTCCTGATGCGCCCATTTGTTGCGCCAGTCCCGGATTTCAGCCACCAGGCTGCGCTCGGCATGGCCCAGGATAAGCCGGAACACATCGTTCCATATCTCCCACATGATCCGGAGCAGCCCGGAAACATCCCATTGGCTGATGGGCTTATCCGCGAGCTTGGGGTCTTCCACAAATCGCTGAATCACGTCCATGCGCACGGCATTGGCCTTGATCTTGTCCTGAACTTCGCGCTCCACAAAAGGCCCCAGCCCCTGGCGCAGCAGTTCCATTGCCTTGCCAATGCGTTCATGATTGGTAACGGCCATGGGTAATATTCTCCGTTAGGGTTGGGTGTTTTCCCGCGGAAGCAACATATCAGTCGACTCAAGCGGCATTGAGCGGACGAATCCGTTTCAGCTCAAGTTCGTGTTGCTGTTCAGCGTCCCAGATATCCCAGGCATTTTGGGCATTCAGCCAGAATTCGGGAGAATTGCCGAACAGACGCGATAGCCGCAATGCCATCATGGGAGAGATCGACCGTCGCTCCCGCAGAATTTCATTGACGGTCTGACGGGATACACCCAGGGCATCCGACAGTGACGCCGTCGTCAACCCATAATCCGGAACGAAATCCTCCCTCAGCATCTCACCGGGGTGACTGGGGGGAATTTCCCGTTTCATTATGTTCGGTATCGCCATGTTGGTTCTCCTTAATGATAATCGGTGATCTCAACGTCATACGCATCACCATCAGTAAAACGAAAACAGATACGCCACTGATCGTTGATGGATATGGCGTATTGCCCCTCTCGGTCTCCTTTGAGGGCATGCAAACGATTGCTCGGAGGCGTCAGCAGATCCGTCAGCCGCGTGGCACAATTGATATATTCCAACCGGCGGACCGCCCTGCGAATCATATCCGGAGGCAATCGTCTGGATTTTTCCCGGACAAACACCTGCTGGGTTTCTTTATCGGCAAAGGTTTTGATCATGGCAAGAATGTAAACTGTCACGTGATTGCTGTCAAGCTGAAAACAACCGTTGCAAAAAGCCGCACGTCTTGATGGAAAAATTCATAACTCCCGATTAAAACAGATCCCGGGCCACCGGCCGGGTTTTGGCGACTTCGCCGGCCAGTATCAGCATTTCCGGCCAGCTCTGCACCAGACCGTTATATGCCAGGGCCTCGGCGGCCCGTTTTTTGCGCTCGCACAGGGTATAGAGGCGATAGGCCAGGTCCCGGGCCGGTTCCGCCCGGGCGCCGAGTCCGGCCAGCAGCAGAGCCGCGCCGCTTTCTCCGCCGGATTCCAGAGTCCGGATCAGGTGATGGACCATTTCCCATACGGTCAGGCGCTTATCCGTGTCCGGGTCCCAGTCGACGGGGAGTTCCGATGGTTTAAACAGCCTCACTTTTCCGGCCTTGGACGTCAGAATGCCGGCTTCCATGAGCCCGGACACGCTGGTGTTTTTGGCCTTGGACAGGGTTTCGGCCGTGCCGTATTCGCCTTCGCTAAACCCGTGCTGCTCAAACCAGGCCACGGCCCAGCGGGTGTCCGGGTCAAAATCCCCCTCCTGCTCGGCCAGCACTTCGTCTAAGGTCTGGTTGATCAGGGTCAGGGCGTCGCGCACGGTCATGGCGCTTCCCTGGGCGTCGAGCACCCGGGCATACCGGGTAAACACCGCCATGCCCGGCCCGATGGATGCCTGGGCCAGGTCCACGGGCGCGATATTGCCGGCCTGGAGCAGGCGCAGGGCCTTGGGGAGTTCATCTTTGAGCGCGGCCACAAATTCCCTGCGGGTAGAGGTGGGAGCGTCGGAGGAGCGTTTACGACAGACAATGACGATGCTGGAGGCGAGAGCGCTCATGTTTTTCTTCAAATTTCCCGTATATTCTGTGCGGATCGGCCATGTGCCGGTAATCGTGAAACCGGAAGACATCACGGCATCCAGAAAGGTTTCCCAGCCCGTGCTGGCTGTTCCATTGATGCCGTCATTTTCCGCCTGTTTGAACGCGTAATAAATGGTGACCGGAAAAGCCGGATGGCCCTGTTCGGCAAGTCGTTGCATGGCCTTTGTCATGCCGTCGAGAAAAAACGCTTCGGCCTTTTCCTTGCTGCCGTGGCGGTATGGCGTGGCCACCAGTTCCTCGGTTTTGGGAACGGCAAGGGTAGCAAATAATTCAGGGAAAACTGGTTTTAGTGATCGGCGCAGCCATACATAAAAAAAATCGGAAAGATCGGCATATCCGATATTGTCATAGTACGGTGGATCTGTAGAGATAACCTTATTTTCACTTATGGACTGCGCCGCAGCATCGGCCTGTAATGAATTTCCTCCAAACCCGATCCCCAAAGCGCCAAGCATTTTTGATGCCTGTTCAACGCCGAGTATAATATTACCCGAGGAATCACTTAGCGGGTTTGCCTCAGCATAATCCCACACCATCGGGAGCGCTTGGCGCCCGAATGTGGAAACTATACCATCACGTGTTTGATGCCATGCACAGAGTGACGACCAATAATTTGCTCCTTTATCAATCGCAAACCCCAAATAAACCCCCACCGCATCCGCATAAGCGTTTGCCCCGGTTCCGCCACCGTTGAGGGGTTTTCCGTCATCGAAAAGACCGGCGGCAGCCGCATTCCGGCGGATATGCTCACGCGCCTCGCCCACCAGATCGGAAAAGGTGGTCAGGGCCACAAGCTGGCGCGGGGTGAAAAGGTCGGCGAAAGTATTCATTCCATAAAGCGGCATTTGATCACGTGTTTTTCCAACCAATTCCTGCTCTGGCTTCCATTTCGGATTTGCTTTACTGGCCGTCGCTTCCTGTTTCGGAGTCGGGGAAAGATAGATACGACCCCGGTCGCCCTCAGCCACAACTCCCATTAACCGTGCCTTCATACGCCCGGCTCTACCCTCGGCTTTTATATAATCGCCGGACATCGGCGTTCCGGACATTAAGCATTTAAAATTCGCCCCTCGCGATAACTTGGTGCCACTTTTTGCCGCCTCCCCATCCTCCGGCTTGCCAACCTTCACGGTAAACCGGTATCCGCCGTTTTCCATCACCGGCTCCACATAGGCTTCCTTGCCCGCCTTGGTGGAAAGCATGAAAGTCGAGGCCAGGGGCACGTCCACATTGGCAAAGGCCGGATTGGGGCTTTTAACGGTTCGCGCCCAGATCCAGGCGATCACGGTAAGTTCTCGGCCAAGGTAGGGTTTGAGATCCGGCCGATCCTTGACCAACTCTTCGGTAATATCAACCTTCGGATACAAATGCCCGATCCGTTTTTCCGCCTCGTCCCGCATCCATTTGCCGTAATAACCCACATCCTCGGCCAGGCCTTGGGCGCCTTTCCATGTTTTAGCAAAAAGGTCATTGTTTTTTCGGGATTCCGGATTCACCGGCGGGTTGCCGGCAAATTTCGGGGGGATCTCGATCATGGCCTTGTTGATCAGCACCGCCACCGGGTTGAGATCGGAAGCATAGCTTTCCAGCCCCAGTCGCTGGGCTTCTAAAGGAAGGGCGCCGCCGCCAGCAAAAGGATCATGGAAAGCCGGCAGGCGATAGCGGTCAAACAGCTCCTTGGCCCGGGGATGATCGGCGTTTTCCGCGCAGGCCCGGCGCCAGCTTTGCCAGATCTCGTCCCGGGCCGCCTGGAGGACCTTCTCATTGGTGGTGTTTTCCCAAAGGACCAGGTCTTCAATGATCTTAAAAAGCCGCTTGCGCTCCTTATCCTGGGCTTTTTCCGTGTGAAAGAGATCGGGATGGGCTGAGGGGTCATCGACCATCTGGGCAAAAATCACGGCCCGGGCCGCGGCCAGGGGACGGCGCGCCCACCAGAGATGAAGAGTGCTCGGATGCCCGTGGCGGATGGATTTTTCCCGTGCCGAGGCCGTGTTGACGGCTTCCAGCGGCAGGGCCACTTCGATGAGTTTCTTCTTGCAGGTCATTGGGTTGTTTCCATGTTGATTATTGGTCCGCTTTCCCGGTCATGGTAAAATGAATGTAATGTTCCTTCTCATTAAGGGAAGCGACCAAAACCGTCATGATGCCTTCCTGGCAGGCGTGGTCCTGTCGCCAATGCCCAATAAGAGACCCTTGACGGATATGTCCTCATCCAGTTCGTCCCAATGGATGCCAGTACCCCCGCCACTGATGATGTAGTCATTCCTGTGAGCCTGGGTTGCATTAAGGAGGCGGGGGAAGTAAGCTATGGGAACGCCAAGCTGGCGTCCGTCAGTGAGTTCGACCCACATGTTGTAATTATCGAACCTGACTTTTCTGGCGCGAGGTTCAAATGCTAAAGTGTTCATTCCAATACCTTTCAATAAGTTCCCTGTTTTTTTCAGCCACTCCCATGAGTTCACGGAGTTCGGCAGAGTTCATCCCGTATGATTCCGCAAGGCTGATCTGCGGCAACAGCCACAACTTTGCGACAGATTCACCGCGTCGCACATGAATGTGCATTGGTTCAAGCGGATCTCCTTCGTTCGAAAAAAAGAAAAATCGATATCCTTTGTACCTGAAGACTACCGGCATGTTAAGATATCTCCCTTGCATGCGGACTTTCAAGCATGCCGACATTTTGGATAAATGGCATTTGCCGGCGCACACCGAATCAAATTGACTTCATCCCCGTCGGCTCTTCATGCTGCTCAGAGTTCAAGTTCAGATAACATTTCAATGCGCCGTTGCGTTTCTTCAGTCAGTTCTTGCAGGGTTTCATCAGAGATGATTCCATTTTTCTTCCAGACCGATATTTTAAAAACGGCGTTACTTCGTTTAAAATCATCGAACATCAATGAGATTTCCCGGTCTTGTTCCGGCAATAACTTCCATAGCTTCAGATAGTATTTATGGCTTTCGGTCCCTCGGGATCGAATCAGTTTTTCAATCTTCTGAAAAATCCGTTCGCAGGCCGTGTTGACCGCGGATTCCTTTAACGCGCGGATGATTTTCCAATCGCGTTCCGGGATCGCGTAAATCATAGGGGACTCCTTGTGGCGGGCGGTTGCCTTCGGCGGGTTTGGGGAAAATTTTTACATCCGGCAAGTTCTAAAACGGTCGCCCTCGCGCTCAAAATCGGTATTAATCCCTTTCAAAAATCCTTTCAGTTCTGAAATATCTTTATCGGGAATTAATTCAATCCTTCCTTCATACTCGATGATCTTCAGTTTTTGCCCGGGACGCAATCGCATGGTTTCGCGAATCGTCTTGGGGATCACCACTTGATATTTTGGAGATACGGTAACGGTTTGCATAATTTTATCCTTATCGATGTTTTTTTTGTAATACACTATCACGATCGATCAAGATTTGTCAATTTCTTGCGGAAGACTTGTCTTGCGGAAGACTTTTGCTGATGGTGATTATTTGCGGGCCAGGAGCCAAGCATCGGCCGGGCAGGCATCGACATCGTCGGGCACGCTGATATCCCGCAGCATGGCCGCATCCACGTAGTCCCGCCGCAACTGACGCAACTGGTCATCGGCGGCCCATCCGAACTTGAAATATGCAAGTTACGCACTATCGGCGCCGCAACATTTTTTAAACTTTCTCCCACTGCCGCATGGGCACGGATCGTTCCTGCCCACTTTTTGCGATGTAAGCGGTTTAGGTGGATTAAGCATTTTTTCCAGATCCGAGAGATCTTCCGGTTTGTCTGGTTCAAGTCCGACTATATATTGCCACCCATTATTTGCGCAGGCTTCGGCAACATACTTGAATTTCTCTTCGGTTTGAACGCGGACAATAATTGGACGTTTTTTTGATCCTAATTTTGCCATTGATATACCTGTCCCCTATTTGTTTAATGAATGTGGAATTCTGGGTGCTTCCGGTTGTGCTTTACCTAAAATTTCTTACTGTTATGTCGATCCAGTCCGTGGAGATCCTTTTTTTCTCTTTGACGACGAAAAAGTTTTCGGCAATCTTCATGATGGTTCCTGTCCTCGTGCAAGCAGGTCGGCAAACGTATAATTGACGCTGGTCACACCGAAATCCGGCTCCCGGCAAAAAGGTTGTCGCACATAAAGAACCCGGTGTCCGTTATCTTTAAAAAATTCAACCAGGGCAAGGATATAATCTTCGGGTTTGTTTAAGCTGGTTAGAATTTCGTTTCGGGTGACGGTAACGGTGTCCGCGCCGGAGGCCCGGCCCTTGACCTCGATAAAGCGCAGTCGGCCGGTATCGGGGACTCGGCTCTCAATATCGTAGCCGACCTTTTCACATTCGCGGTCAATGGGAAAAAAGCCGAGATTTCGCTCCACCTCCATAACGATGACCCTGGCTCTTGCCGCCACTGCTTGTTTATCTATCGTATCAGCGGTTTCGGGAACAGGTTTACCGGTCATAGCGCGAATCAGACCCAGAGGTATAACCACCAGACCTCCCAGCACGGTGGGCGGCAAGGCCGAAATCCGGGATTCGCGTTCGAGTTCGGCCAGCCGTTTTTCCAGGCGGGACTGGAGATCATCGGCCCGGCGGCGGGCTTCCTGGGAATTGAGCCTCGCCCCGGCCTTTCCGGCCTGTTCCTGGAGTTTGAGTTCCTCAGCCCGATGATCCCAGTAGGCAATTTCCTTGGTGAGGCGGTCTTTTACGGCAGCCCGGGTTTTTTCGATCCAGGCCAATCGGCGGTCTCGCACCTCGGCGATATGTTCGGGCACCACATGGGCGATGGCATGGCCCTGGGCTTTTTGGGCCAAAGATCGATTGATCCAGACGCATTCCGGCCGATCCAGAATAGCGGCGATATCCGGTTCATCGGCTTTTAACGGCCGATAATCCAAATAAGGCGCATAGTGCAGGTGCCGCGTTTT
Organism: uncultured Desulfobacteraceae bacterium; assembly: GCA_964481615.1. Classification (GTDB taxonomy): domain Bacteria; phylum Desulfobacterota; class Desulfobacteria; order Desulfobacterales; family Desulfosalsimonadaceae; genus SURF-33. The sequence continues at coordinate 7,804 of CAYZXZ010000095.1, forward strand.
GCCGTCTAAATCCATTTCCACATAAAGCATCCGCCGGGAGATGGCGCGGCGCTCACCCGAGGGAAGCAGGCTGGCGTCCTGGATGGCGTGTTCAAGGAAAAACAGCACCCGGGGCCGGGTTCCCGGATCGTTTTCATCGACTAAGACCGTGCCGCGTTTTAACAGATCCCGGTTTCGCTCCAGGGTCAGATCCAGCACCGCATCCAACAGGCAATGGCCAGGGCAGACAAAAGCGGCCAGAGGCTGGCCGGCAACGGCGATCTGGTCTTTTTCAAACGCAATGCGCTCGTAGCGGCGGAGCACGGATTCGCCGACTCCGATCTGACGGTCCCGGTTGCGGATGGGCGCGGGCACGTGGGAGACCTCGTAACGCCGGGGCTCACGCTGACGGGATGTGCCGCCGAGACGTTTGAATGCTTCCAGGAAAAACGACTCGATATAATGGGGCTGGAGACGTCTGGCTTCGGCCCGCTCCATTTCCTCGCGGACCCGGGCCACCCGGCCGGCGTCCATGATGTCTGGGGCCAGGGCCTGGTCGTCCATGAGTTCTTCCAGGGCAGGCCGGTTCACCCCATGTTCGATAGCCCGGTTCAGACGGGCGCGGACCTCGGGCTGATCGCCATAGCGGATGGCTTCGATCAAAAGGTCCCGCAGGGGGCGGCCGTCAAACTGGAGCTTGCCCAACACGTCAAACACCTGCCCACCTAAAGCGTTACGGGCTTCTTCGAGTTTTTCAAGGAGTTTGCGATAGACATCGCCTTCCCGGGTTTCCTCGGCCACCAGGTTCCAGAGATGACAGACTTCGGTCTGGCCGATACGGTGGATGCGGCCGAAGCGCTGTTCCAGGCGGTTGGGGTTCCAGGGGAGATCATAATTGACCATCAGGTGGGCGCGTTGGAGGTTGATGCCTTCACCCGCGGCATCCGTGGCCAGCAGGACCTGGACGTCGGGATCATGGAGGAAACTCTCCTGGGATTTGCGTCGTTCCTCGCGGCCCATGCCGCCGTGAATGACGGCAACAGTCCCGGGGCGGCCGAGAAGGGATTCGATGCGATGGCCGATGTATTTGAGAGTGTCGCGGTGTTCGGTGAAAATGACCAGCTTCTGGCGCGGCGACGGAGTCGGTTTGGGAAGGGGTCCGGCCCCGTAAGGAACAACGGGGTCGCCGATGCGTTCGCTCAGCCCGGCGGGCGTGAAAATTTCTCCCAGGAGATGAGCCAGTTCCCGCCATTTGGTATCCAAACCGGAGCGGCGGACCTCAGCAGCCAGGGTTTCCAGGCGGGTCAGAATGGCGATTTCCGCTTTGAGTTCCGCGATGGTGCCGGCAGCCGTGGCCTGGTCCAGGATCTGTTCTTCGGCGTCGGCCACTTCGTTTTCCGGCGCGTCTTCCAGGTCTTCCACATCATCGGCGTCAAGCAGGAGACCGGTTGTCAGAACGGGTTCGGCTACGGCCGCGCCCCGCTGCATGAGTTCAAGTTCCCGGAGGCGTTTTCCCAGACGCTCCCGGCGGCGTCGGATGGATTGATAAATGGCCTCGGGCGATGACGCCAGACGGCGTTGAAGAATGGTCAGCGCGAATCCTACGGTGCCGGCCCGGCGGTCGTTTTGAAGGGCTTCGGCCCGGTTGAATTCCTCGCGCACATATTCCGTGACTTCGTGGTAAAGCCGCGCTTCAAGGTCCGAGAGCCGGAAAGGGACCGTGTAAGCGATACGCTCGGGGAACAGGGGCCGACCATCGAATTTGAGCAGCTTTTCCTTGACCATGCGGCGCATCAGGTCGGATATGTCGATCTGATGTACCCCGTCGCGGAACCGACCCTCGAATCGGTCGCCGTCTAACAGGGCCAGAAAAAGCTGGAAATCTTCTTCCTTGCCGTTGTGGGGCGTGGCGGTCATGAGCAGGAAATGACGGGTCAGGCCCGAGAGAAGTCGTCCGAGCTTATAGCGCTTGGTATATTTCACTTCTCCGCTGAAAAACGTGGCAGATAGTTTGTGAGCTTCGTCGCAGACAATCAGGTCGTAATGGCAGTCCGGGGCGCCGAGTTTCTCTTGAACATCCTCGTTGCGGGCCAGCTTGTCGAGGCGGGCGATGGCCAGGTCGTTTTCCATGAACCAGTTGCCCGTGCGGGCGGCTTCGAGTTTGTCATTGGTAAGGATTTCAAACGGGAGCTGGAACCGGCGATGCAGCTCGTCCTGCCATTGCTCCACCAGGCTTCCCGGGCAGACAATCAGGCAGCGGCGCAGATCTCCGCGCACGATGAGTTCCTTGATAAACAGCCCGGCCATGATGGTCTTGCCTGCGCCGGGATCATCGGCAAGTAGGAAGCGCAGGGGCTGGCGAGGGAGCATGGCTTCGTAAACGGCGGTGATCTGGTGCGGCAGCGGGTCCACCAGGGAGGTGTGGACCGCGAGCACCGGGTCAAACAGATGAGCCAGGCGGATACGATGGGCCTCGGACACCAGCCTGAACAAGGCCCCTTCGCCGTCAAAACTCCAGGGTCGACCGGCTTCGACAATATCGAGCCGCGGTTCATCATGCCGATAAAGAATCTCGTCGGCCACACGGCCGTCAGGACCTCGATACACCAGGGTCAGGGCATCTGAACCGTGCCACTCCACCCCCACCACTGTGACGGCGGCATCCGGCAATATCCCACGCACGGCGGCGTCGGGTTGCAGGTCTTCGAGTTTCAATTTATTCCCTTGTTACAACTTATTGAAAATAATTAAGATCAAGGGATTGGTTGCTTGCTTTTTCGCGCATCC
>CAYZXZ010000096.1:0-10441 GCA_964481615.1 uncultured Desulfobacteraceae bacterium
CCGAGCGACACGAAAGGCAGAACATTCAAATGGTTATGAACATTTTCATATAAAGGCGGGAAAGGACACAGGATGAGAAATTGCATTTCACGGCTTGATTCGTCGCAGAAAACAGTTTGCATGTCAAGTGTAAACGATGCTTTATGCTGTGGCGGGCACTGTTGTTTTCCGGCGAACCCTGTCCTGTATGTGCTGAATCCGCGTGTTAATGTTAATGTTAAGGCGTCTATGTTTCGTCGAGCGTAGGCATGGTAACTGGGAATGTTTCGGGAATATTTCCATATTTAAAGGAGATGTCGCAATATATCCTGTGGATGAGAATCCGGACATGGGGCATCAAATTCAATTTTAGTCTTGACAACGCCAAATCAGTCAAATAGAAAATGACTATCCGGTCAGTCATTATTTTTGGAGGGGCATATGCCCAAGGATACGTTCTTCAAAATCGCCGATGCCAAAAGGGAGCGCCTGTTGCGCCATGCGGCACGCATGTTTGCCGAACGGGGCCTGAACCAGACCGATATGGCCGGGCTGGCCGACCGTGCCGGAATTTCCAAAGGCTCCATTTATACTTATTTCGACAGCAAGGAAGCGTTCTATCTGCATGTCTGCCGGGACGGCCTGGAACGTTCCCGGCGGGCCATCTATGGCACCATGGATAAGTCGTGGGATACCTATCGTCAGGTGGATCATATCTTCCGGCAGGGGGCTCGTTTCGTCCTGGATCATCCTGAATACCTGATCCTCTATGCCAACGTCGCCTCAGCCGGCATGGAGCGGTTTTCCGAACAGATTTCCCGGGAAGTGGAGCATTACACCGCCGACCATCTCAAGCGCCTGTTGCGGCGAGATATGGCCGCCGGCATCGTCCGGGCCGACATGGATGTTAATCTGATCGCTTTTACAATCAATAGCCTGTATATCGTGTTCATGACTTCCCTGGTCTCAAGCCACTTCAATATCCGCATGCGGGAATACCTGGAGATCACGCAGGAGCTTGACACGCCGGCCATCGAAGCGCTGATCACCCGTACCACGTCCATGATCCATCGCTTGCTTCGGCCTAATAATCCATCAAACCCGTGAAGAACAGGAGGACCAGCATGCCTGACAGATCAACCGGCGGTCAAATCATCGCCAAAATGCTAAAAGCCGAAGGAGTGGAAAAGTTCTTCGGCATTGTCGATGGCACCTACTTGCAGCTTTTCGCTAACTGCGTGGAAGAGGGTATGGAGATGATCACTCCCCGCCACGAAGCAGTTGCGGCACACATGGCCGGGGCTTATGCCCGACTGACCGGCAAGATTGGAGTCTGTATCGCCAGCAACGGTCCGGGGGTAGCCAACATGCTGGCCGGCGTGGCCGTGGAGAACGTGGAGGGCAACCGGGTTTTGCTGATCACAAGTTGCCGGCGCACCGGTATTGCCTACCCCGACCGGGGCGGTGCATACCAGTGTTTCGATCAGGTGGGGGTGATCCGCAACATGGCAAAGTGGTCCGCCACCTGCGCCTATGTCGAGCGAATTCCCGAGCTGATGCGCACGGCCCTGCGCAAGTGCTACCAGGGCCGGCCCGGCGTTGTGCACCTGGATGTTCCTGAAAACCTCATCAACGGACCGTGTCCCGCAACACCCATTCTGGTCCCGGACCAGTATCGCAACACCCGCCCCCTTGCCCCTTTGCCGGAATTGGTGACCCGGGCGGCCGATCTGCTGGTCGATGCCGGATTGCCCATGATCCACGCTGGCAGCGGCATCATCCACGCTCAGGCCTTCGAGGAATTGCGTCGGACCGCTGAACTGCTCCATGCGCCGGTGTCCACCTCCTGGGCCGGCCGCGGCGTGCTGGATGAGCGTCATCCCCTGGCATGGCCCATGGTGCACATCGAGGCAAACAACGCCCTTCGCAACAGCGCTGACACGTGTCTCTGCCTGGGATCGGACCTGGGGGAAACCGACTGGTGGGGCAAGGCGCCCTACTGGGCCAAAACCGCCGACCAGACCTTCATTCAGGTGGACATCGACGAAGAGCGCCTGGCACGCAACCGGCCCAGCAACCTGGCCGTGCTCGGTGACGTCAAACTTTTCCTCCAATTGCTCATTGTTGAGCTGCAAAACCGTATTGGTTCAATGGATCTGGCATTGCGCAAGGCCCGGGTGACCGAACTGGCTAAACAGAAAACCGAGGACCGCGCCAAGCTCGAAGAAATGCTGGCACTGCCGGCCGAGCCCATGATATCATGCCACGTGCCGCACATTTGCAGGCAGGTTTTTAAAGATGACGCCGTGGTGGTCTTTGACGGCGGCAACACCGCCGTATGGGGCAATTTCTACACCTCTATCCTGACCCCTAACACCCAGTTAGGCACTCCTCACATGGGCCATCTGGGCGCCGGCGTGGGTCAGGCACTGGGCGCGGCCGCGGCGCAACCGGACAAACAGGTTTACTGTCTCATCGGCGACGGCGCCATGGGCTTTAACATGCAGGAGATCGAAACGGCCGTGCGTCACAATTTAAAAGTGATTTTCCTGGTACTGGCCGATAAACAGTGGGGCATGGTCAAAATCAACCAGATATTCGCCATGGAGCCGGTCAAGGAGATGTTCCAGGCTGCACTGGGCGCGGACCGCAATGGTACCATCAACACCGATCTGTGCGAAATCGCATGGGACCGGCTGGCCGAGTCCATGGGAGCATTCGGCGCCCGTGCCGATTCCCCTGAAACACTGCGCACTGCTCTGGACCAGGCCCTGGCGGCAGGCACCTGCGCGGTGATCCACTGCCAGGTAAACCCCGAGGCTCACATGATGGCGCCCGGCTTAATCTATTTCAAAGCCATGCACCAGGAGCCCGCCGGCGAATAACCTTTCTATAAGGAGGGCATACCATGGACGCAGCGACAATCGACCAGATCAGCCTCAACTTCAACAAAAGCGGACTGATGGCGCTTAACGCGGTCATCGGCCTGATGATGTACGGCGTGGCCCTGGATATGAAATTCGATGATTTCATACGGGTCGTGCGCTCTCCCAAGGGACCGCTCATCGGCCTGGGCGCGCAGTTCATCCTCCTGCCGGCATTTACCTTTCTGCTGACATTTATCCTGCCGGTGACCCCTTCCATGGCCCTGGGCATGATGATGGTGGCGGCCTGTCCGGGCGGCAACCTGTCCAATGTCATGACCTACCTGGCCAGAGGCAACGCCGCCTTGTCTGTGAGCATGACGGCGGTTTCTACCGCTGCGGCCGTGGTGATGACGCCTTTGAACCTGGCGATCTGGGGCAGCCTCAATCCGGCCACCAATGAGATTCTGCGGCGGGTATCCTTAAACCCCATGGATGTTTTTACGACCATTGTGGTGATTCTGGGCATCCCTCTGGTTCTGGGCATTGCTACCTCGCGCGCCTATCCCCGCCTGGTCGATAAAATCCGTAAACCTTTTAAAATTATATCGGTGGTGATTTTCTGCCTGTTCGTGGCCGTGGCCCTGGGCGCCAACTGGCAGAACTTCCTGCGAGCCATCGGCCTGGTGGCATTCGGCGTGTTCGTACACAACGCCTTGGCCCTGACCATCGGCTACTCTTCGGCCCGTCTTTTCGGTCTGGAGGAGGGGGATCGCCGGGCCATAGCCATAGAGGTGGGCATCCAGAACTCGGCTCTGGCCCTGATCCTGATCTTTACGTTTTTCGAAGGCCTGGGAGGCATGGCCATTATCGCCGGGTGGTGGGGCATTTGGCATATCATCTCCGGCCTGACCGTGGCCTACTTTTGGTCCCGCAGGCCTCTTAAGGCGGCTGCGGAGGGGCAACCGTCATGACCGATCAGAATACCCCTTATCGCAGCGTGTTCGTCACCGGTGCCGGCGGCTACATCGGCCGCCAGCTCATTGCCGCCCTGGCTGCCGACCGGCGGCAGTTGACCAGCATCATAGCAAGTGACCTGTGGCCGGTGCCGGCCGACCAGCAATTACCGGGGGTGCATTACCTGGCAGCCGACATTTGTGCCCCGGATTTGGCCCAGGACATGGAAAAATTCAAGGTGGACCTGGTGGTGCATCTGGCGGCTGTGGTCACCCCCGGCAGACAATCGGACCACAGTCTGGAATACAAGGTGGATGTAGAGGGCACCGCTAATGTTTTAAATGCCTGCGTTCAATGCGGTGTTCAAAAAATCATCTACACCTCCAGCGGCGCGGCTTATGGCTACCATGCGGACAACGCCGAATGGCTGGATGAAAATGATCCCATCCGCGGGAATACAGAATTTGCATACTCTCATCACAAGCGGCTGGTGGAAGAGATGCTGGCGCGCTTCCGCAGGGAATGCCCTGATTTGAAACAGCTCATCTTCAGGCCTGGATTCATCCTGGGCGCCACTACGCAAAACCAGATTACCAACCTGTTTGATCAGCCCAAGATCACGGGCATCAAAGGCGCGGACAGCCCTTTTGTGATCATCTGGGACCAGGACGTGGTGGGCGCCATCCTGCAGGGCATCTTCCAGGGCGGCAGTGGGATATACAATCTGGCCGGCGACGGCGCCCTGACCCTTCCGGAGATGGCCCGGATGCTGGGAAAACCCTACCGGGCCCTGCCGGTCTGGCTGGTCATCGCCGGTCTCTGGGTGGGAAAAAAGCTGGGGCTGACCCAGTATGGACCTGAGCAGGTGCGATTTCTGCGTTATCGGCCGGTGCTGGCTAACCGCAGGCTAAAGGAGGAGTTCGGGTACATCCCAAAAAAGAATACCCGCGAAGTATTTGAATACTATCTTGAGCAGCGGCGCCATGCTTCTTAAACGAAGGGATTTCAACAACAAGGTGGTGGTTGTCACCGGCGCGGCCGGCGGTATGGGTCTGGCATTCGCCCGGCGTTTCGGTCAAGCCGGGGCGCGGGTGGCCATGCTGGATCTTAGGCGGGAAACGGCGGCCGAGGCTGCCGAAGCCTTGCGAAAAGAAGGCATCGATACTCTGGCTCTCGGATGTGATGTCGCCGATACCCATGCGGTGGTCGCCGCTATCGAACAGATTATGGATCACTTCGGCGGCATTGACGTGCTGATCAACAACGCTGGCATCAGTGCCCGGGCCGGATTTGCCGAAACCCATCTGGCTGTTTTTCACAAGGTGATGGCCATCAACTTCTTCGGCGCACTATACGGCACCAAGGCGGCCTTGGGTACGCTGCGGCGCCGCCGAGGCCTGATCATCACCATCAGCTCTCTTGCCGGCTTTTCGCCACTTTACGGCCGCACGGCTTATGCCGCCAGCAAACATGCTCTGCACGGACTGTTCGATTCCCTGCGCAGCGAACTGCGCGGCACCGGAGTGGGGGTGCTCATTGTCTGCCCCGGGTTTACCGCCACCGGTATCGGCACCGCGGCACTGGACGGCGACGGTACCATCACCCGTCATCCCCAGTCCACCGTCGGCAGAGCGGCCACTCCTGACCAGGTTGCCGAGCAGGTGTTCCAGGCCGCCCGGTGCAACCGGCGGCTGCTGGTGCTCACCCCCATCGGCCGCCTGGGACGTATTATTAATAAAGTATCGCCCCGGCTGTATGAATGGCTGATGGTGCGCTCAATGAGCAAGGAGCTGGAACGCTGATTACATTTTTTGAATATGCGTATTGATGAAAAACAAGGAGATATTACCATGCCCAAAATGACCCCCTCCGAAGCACTTGTTGAAACCCTGGTGGCCGAAAAGGTGGACACCGTCTTCGGCATTGTAGGCAGCGCTTACATGGATGCTCTGGACCTGTTTCCGGCCGCCGGCATCCGGTTCGTTCCCGTGGCCCACGAGCAGGCCGCCTGCCATGCCGCCGACGGTCTGGCCCGCGTCACCGGCCGGCCCCAGGCATGCATCGGCCAGAACGGCCCGGGCATCGCCAACTTTGTGTCGGCCATGACCGCCGCCTATTGGGCCCATTCGCCAGTGGTAGCCATCACCCCGGAAACCGGCAGCATGGGCATCGGCACCGGCGGTTTCCAGGAGCTGGATCAGATGGCCATGTTCGAACGGCAGACTATCTATCAGGTGCGCGTCAACCGGCCCGAACGCATGGCTGAGCTGGCCCGCCGGGCATTTTACATGGCAAAGAATTTTAACGGCCCCGCCCAGCTCAACATCCCCCGGGATTATTTCTACGGCGTTTGCGAGGACGATATCTATTCAACGCCCATGATCGGCCGGGGAGCCGGTGATAGCAAGGCCCTGTCCCAGGCTGCCGAATTGCTGGCCAAGGCCGAATATCCAGTCATTCTGGCCGGCGGCGTCTCTCAGGCTGATGCTCTGGAACAGGTCCGGGTTTTGGCCGAATACCTGACCGCGCCGGTGGTCAACTCCTATCTGCACAACGACACCTTTCCGGGCGGACATCCCCTGGCCGCTGGCCCCATCGGCTATTGCGGCTCCAAGGCAGCCATGCGCACCATCGCCAAGGCCGACGTGGTATTGGCCCTGGGCTCCCGCCTGGGACCGTTCGGCACCCTGCCGCAATACGACATGGCCTATTGGCCCCAGAAGGCCAAAATTATCCAGGTGGATGTCAACGTGGCCGTCCTGGGCCTGAGCAAGCGGGCGGATGTGGCCTCCTGCGGCGACGTCAAGGCCTTTACCGCCGAATTGTTGCAGCGCCTCAAAACTCTCAAGCCCGGCCTGGCAACCGATCAGAAGCGCATCGAAGAGCTTTCCGCCGCCAACCGCGCCTGGGCCGACGAACTGGCCGGATGGTCTGCTTCCACCAACGCCCTGATGCACCCCCGGCGCTTCCTGGCCGAACTGGCCAGGGCGATCCCAGCGGGCGCCATTATCGCCACCGATATCGGCAACAACTCCTCCATGTGCAACGCCTACTTCAAATTCACCGGCGTGCGCCAGCACATCTCCGCCCTGAGCTGGGGAAACTGCGGATTTGCCTACGGCGCGGCAATGGGCGCCAAGATCGGCCGGCCGGATACGCCGGTCTTTGCCTTCCAGGGCGACGGCGCCTACGGCATCAGCGGCATCCAGGAAGTGATGACCGCCGTGCGCGAAAAGATTCCGGTGATCGCCATTGTGGCCAATAACCTGGAGTGGGGGGCTGAGAAGAAAAACCAGATCGACTATTACGATAATCGCTTTGTGGGCGCCGACCTGCGCGAAAACCCCGACTACGCAAAGTTGGCCGAGGACATGGGCGCCAAGGGCTATCGCGTGACCGATTACAAAGAGGTGGGCGACGTGGTGCGCGAAGCCGTGGCATCCAACCGGCCCTGCGTGATCAATGCCATGATCCAGGGCGGCACCGAGGTTCTAGCCGAGCCGTTCCGCCGGGATGCGTTGAAGATGCCGGTGCGGTATCTTGAGAAATACAAACACCTGAATGCCTGATGGCCTGCACCATGAATACCCTGGTCCTCAACAGCGGCAGCTCGTCGCTCAAATACAAGCTGTTTGATATGCCCATGGAGCATCTGATCGCCGCGGGCATGATCGAACGCATTGGTGAAGGGCTGGGCCGCGCACGCCTGATCGGCAACGGCCCCGGCGGCCGCCGGGAAGTGCCCGATCTCGATTGCGCAGACCATGCACAGGCTCTGGGTTTGGTCCTGGAGGCCCTGGATGGCGACCCTTCCCGGACGACGGCAGATCACGGCAATATCTCCTTGGTGGGGCACCGCCTTGTGCACGGCGGTGAACTGTTTGGCGGCCCGACCCTGGTGGATGACCACGCCTTGGCCCAAATGGTCTCCCTCCAGGACCTGGCCCCTCTGCACATGCCGCCGGCCCTGGCCGTCCTGCGTGCCTGCCGGGATAGGCTTCCCCATGCCCGGCAGGTGGCCTGTTTCGACACCACCTTTTATCACACCATGCCGGCCCACGCCCATCTTTACGCCGTGCCCTCCGAATGGCACACCGACCACGGCGTGCGTCGCTTCGGGTTTCATGGTCTATCCCATGATTATGTCACCCACAGCGCAGCCGCCATGCTGGGCATGGCCTATAACGATCTGAAACTGATCAGTGCCCATCTGGGCAACGGCGCCAGCATCACCGCTTTTGATCGGGGCCGGGTGTTGGACACCTCCATGGGCTTCACTCCCCTGGAAGGCCTGATCATGGGAACCCGCTGCGGCTACCTGGACCCGGCGGTCCTGCTGCACCTCCAGCGCCGCACCGGCATGGACTTGGCCCGGATGGTGGAGATCCTCAATACCCGAAGCGGGCTGCTCGCCGTCAGCGGCATCGGCCGGGATCTGCGCGCCATCATGGCGGTCCGTGCCGAAGGTCACGCCGGCGCCGCCCTGGCCGTGGAGATGTATGTCCACACCCTGCGCAAATATATCGGCGCATACCACTTCGCCCTTTCCGGCGCACACGCACTGGTCTTCACCGGCGGCGTGGGTGAAAACAGCGCCGACATCCGTGCTCTGGTCCTCTCGGACTGGGCGTCCCTCGGCTTTGACCTGGACCCCGCAGCCAATCAACAAGCCATCAACGGCTGCAGCGGCATCATTTCTACCGGCACGAGCAGAGTCAAAATTTTGGTAATCCCCACCGACGAAGAGCGCCTCATTGCCCGTCAGGCTCATGTTATGTGAGCCCATCTTTATTCGGAGGCACGTCAGGGTTGTGCAGTCTCCTTTATGGCAACCTCATCGAACTTTCAAGGAGGGCCTTTGTCTCCTTTGAGTTTCATGAACTGCATTTCAAAATCCAGTTTCCTTTGGGCGACCAGCCTCACTACAAACCGTTTACCCTTGTCCACTGCATATTCATCTTGATCGAATTTCAGTTTGTCCAAGAGGAGGCCTTAAGGAGTGCGAGTTGCTCTGCCCGCGATAGCGGGGTGAGCTTGTCATGCTTCGTCTCATCAAACTTGAAGTGCCAGCCGACGACCGCGTTCTTCTGTTTCTGAACGGCCTTTATTAGCCACTTCACGACAATCCGAGGCGGAATCACCTCGGAACCTTGTGCTTGCACCACAAGACCGAACACCGCAATGAACAGGATGTTTTTCTTTATCATTCAGAAAAAGCACACCTCCACCGGACAAACGCCCGTTGCACGATTTACATCGGCGATGCACTGCCTGCGGAGCGCGCCCGCCGACCTGAAAGACTATTTTCGGCATGTGGCCCGCCGCAGAATCAGGAAAGACCGGACCATCACGTTAAACGGCCGCTTGTATGAAGGACCGGTGGCCCTGATCGGCAAACGGGTGGAACTTCTTTATCATGATACTGAGCTGGAAAAGGTGGAAGTCAAGTATCAGAACAACAGCTTCGGGTTTATCCGGCCGGTGGACCTTCATGTTGCAACATCTCACGCCTGAACAGATTGAACGGGCTGAGGAGACTGCGGTTTATTAAACGCTTACGGATCAAAGATCGCTCGGCAAGGTTGATGAGCATCTTGGCGGCATTGCGGCCGCTGATTTGACCGGTATGCGCCCACAGCGTCTGCACGGCAGCTTCCGGAATGGTCTGGTCCGTCACAAATACGGACAGTTCGACAAACCGCTCTTTTTTATTTTCGGTCAGCACGTCGTATCTGGCTTTCATAGCACTCCAGATCGAGCGGTGCTGTATATTTTCAGATTCCCGATCCTCCGGCCATTCCAAGTCCGCCTCGCGCATGGCTTCAAGAATATCTTTCCAGGAATGGCCGGATTTTGCCATACCGCCGCAAAGGGCAACCGCCAGGGGGAGGCATCCGCATTCCTTAACAATCTCTTGGGCTTCGGGCGGGTGCCCATAATCCGGTGGAATGGTATCCTTGGGGCCGGGCGGCCATTGAAGCCGCCCGCAGGGAAGACAAACCCATTCTGTTATCCATCGGCTATTCCACCTGCCATTGGTGCCATGTAATGGAAAAGGAATCCTTTTCCAAAAAATCTGTGGCGGAAATCATGAACCGTTATTTCATCAACATTAAACTGGATCTGGAAGAACGGCCGGATCTGGATCAGATTTATATCACCGCGGTATCGGTCCTGACCGGTTCCGCCGGCTGGCCTTTGAATGTTTTTTTGACACCGGAATTGCAGCCTTTTCACGGTGGAACCTACTTCCCCAGGGAAGCCGGATTCGGGATCATTTCCTGGCCGGAATTGCTGAAGGTTATTGCCGGGGCCTGGGAGCATCCGGATAAACGCCCGCGTTTGATCCATTCCGCCGGAGAATTGACCCAGGTGGTCACCCAGGCCTTGTCATTGAAGACAGGGGATAAACTGCCGGACGAAACTGTTCTGGACCGAGTTTATCAGGATTTCCGCGGAACTTATGATGGGGAAAGCGGCGGTTTCAGTCCCGCCTCCAAATTCCACATGCCGGGAGTAATTGATTTTTTGTTTTTTTATCATGAATTCAAAAGCCGCAACAACCCGGGGCATCCCGAGGCAGCCGTGGCTTTGCAGATGGCGGTTTCCAGCTTGCGGGCCATGGCGGGCGGCGGTATCTA
>CAYZXZ010000097.1:0-10374 GCA_964481615.1 uncultured Desulfobacteraceae bacterium
GGACATGACGCATTGATTAATAATGTATAATTTCAATATGTTGAATTTTAATAGTATCGCGCTTATTGAAATTCGATTTATGGCTGGATTAGTAATATTAGTTGGATCGGATATGCCGGATTACCCGGATTTAGCCTGAATGAGGTTGTTTCATGAGCAGCGTGGGGTTTTGCGTGCGCTTGACAAATAATGAAAGCCTGTCTTAAAGATGCCGGAGATCTTTGCCTTTCGAGTGTGCAGGGAAACGTTTACAGGGTTCTTCGAAAAAGCGCTTTTGATAAATTTTTAAAATTTATTAACGATACGGAGATTGTCGTAAAGCGTTTTGAGGCACCGGCTCTTTGTCAGAAGTTCCGCGGTTTGCAGATGGTTTCCCGGATTTTCAGGTCAAACAGCCGGGACTGGTTGGCGGGCTTGATGATCAGGGCCGTGTCCGCGCCCCGTCCCGAGCCGCCGACGGCGATGATGTCGTTCCCCGAAAGGGCGCCGGCGTCTGCGGCCATGATGGTGATCTCCACGGCGACCTTGGTCCCCTGGCCGAAGAGCCGCAGGGCGTCGGCCACGATCAGCACGGGATATATCCCATTGTATTTTTTAGCAAAGGACCGTTCTAGCCCGGAAAGGGCATGAGTGGCTTGGACCACACGCACGCCTTCTTCTTCCAGATCTCTTCGCACGTCGTCGGTCAAGCTGTTCTGGAAAGGCTCATGAAATCCGCAGTGATAGGTGACGGCAGTGATATTGAATCCCTTGAACACTTCGAGGGCACGGTAGGCGGTTTCTCCGGAAGATGACGCCACCACCACCTCGTTGATGCCGAGTTCCCGGCCGCGGTCGTTTGCAAACTCCAGCACCTGCCGGGTATTGCCCGGACCGGGTTCTTCAAAATGAGTCAACAGTGACTGCCAGTTCATTTGAGATCCTTTATCTCACCGTCTTGATTATCCCTCCATCAAATCAGGAGAGAATCATCGCGTTTTCGCCAACCCCAATATTGGGAAAATCGGGATTTGTTAGGGCATGCTTTACAAATCCATTTAATCAATACTATAATGCAAAATTATCGTGCGCGTCAACATGAATTTCGTCGGCGAAAAATCGGTTCCGGCGGCGGGTTGTCTTTGGAGAATAATATATCGTGATCATCGATATCCATACCCATATCTTTCCCGAAAGGGTGTGTCAGGATCGGGCCGCTTTTTTTGACGCCGAAGACACTTTCCGGCTGCTTTATGATTCCCATAGAGCCCGGCTGGTCGACGCAGAAGCATTGATCGCGGCTATGGACGCGGCCGGTGTGGATATGGCGGTCACCTTCGGGTTCCCCTGGAAGCAGTCGGATCTTTGGCGGATGCACAACGATTATATTCTGGATGCCGCGGCCCGGTACCCGAAACGGCTTATTCCACTATGTTGCGTGGACATGGCCGTGTCGGGGGCCGTGGAAGAAATTGAAAGATGCCTGGCCGCCGGATGCGCCGGAGCCGGCGAACTGGCGTTTTATGCTTCCGGTCTCGGACAGAAGGCTCTGGGTCTGCTGGAACCGGTGATGGCCTTGTGCCGGGCCGCAGACGCGCCGGTGATGATTCATACCAACGAGTCCGTGGGTCATACCTATCCCGGCAAGACGCCCGTGACCTTGGGAGAAATTTACAGGCTGGCATCCGCGTTTCCGGAAAACAAGCTGATCCTGGCCCACTGGGGCGGAGGCCTGTTTTTCTATCACCTGTTGAAAAAAGAGGCCGGGGAGGTATTGAAAAACATCTATTATGACACGGCCGCGTCCCCGTTTCTCTATGACCCGAAAATATACCGGATCGCAGTGGACATCATGGGGCCGGACAAAATCCTGATGGGCACCGATTACCCGCTGATTGCGCCGGAGCGTTATTTTGCGGAGATGGACCGGGCCGGTCTGTCCGCAGATGAAAAAGCGAAAATTCTTGGCGCTAATGCCGCCGGCCTGTTTTGTCGCACACCGGACGGGGCCTGATCGGATACGGATATGAATTCTGTTTATAACCGTATCCGCATTTTGGCCGTTGAAATCGCATCCCGCTTTCCGCCGGTGACGTTTTACGCGGATCACATGGACCAGGTGGATTACTCCCTGGACCTGTTTATGACCGATCCGGTGATCGGGCGGCTGCGCAGGCATGTATCGGAAAATATCGAAAATGATTTCGGACATGGCATGGTCCACTCCGTCAAGGTGGCCCTGGACGCGGGGACGCTCATGGCCATAGAAATGCATGGGAGGGAACCGGGAGGTGCGGATCTGGCGCATCGGGTACGGATGGCCCATTGCGCCGGACTGTTGCACGACATTCGGCGGAAACATCAGGACCACGCGGCCCAAGGCGCCCTTTATGCCGGGCCGGTTCTTGAAAATTACGGGTTTGACGGGGCAGATATCACCGATATCTGCGTGGCCATCGGCAATCACGAAGCTTTCAAGGTCATGGCCGAATGCCGGTCAGCTGCCGGGGCGCTGCTGTCGGATTGCCTCTATGACGCAGACAAGTTCCGCATGGGACCGGAAAATTTCACCCACACGGTCTGGGAGATGCTTTCCTTTTCCGATGTGCCGGTGAGCCGGTTCATGGTGCTTTATCCGAAAGGGATGGCGTTTCTGGGACGGATCCGCCGCACCTTCCGGTCCCCCACGGGTAAGCTGTACGGGCCCCGGTTTATTGATCTGGGTCTTGCCATCGGCGAAGAGCTGTATGAGTGCATCCGGTCCGAGTTCGGAATGGATGGGGGATCCGCATCGGATGCCGTGCCGGTCACGCCGGGCTGATTTCGCGGCAGTGTCTCGCCGATACGATGGGCGTGTTGAAGACCAAAGCCGAACTGTCTTCCGAACGCCGGATATCGAGATTGATGGCGGCCTTGTCGATTTCAAAATACCGTGATATCACTTCCACCAGGTCCTGCTGCAGGTTTTTAAGCAGATCATCCGAGACTTCGAGCTTGTCATAGATCAGCGCGAATTTCAGCCGTTTTTTGGCCACATCCTTGGTGTCGGTTTTATTGAACAGTTTTTTCAGAAGGGCGTTGAAGTTCATGGCTGATCCTTAATTTTTTCGACTGAATTTGGAACCGAGTTTTTTCCAGAACCCCTTGGGCACCATGGGATTTTCAATGGGCAGATCCGGGTGACCGTCAAGCCGCAGGGCGATGCGTTGGAACGCGTCGCCGGCGGCGGAATCCTTCTGCAGGATCAGCGGCATTCCCGTGTTGGTGGCGATTACCACCTTGTCGTCCATGACCACCAGGCCCAGAAGATCGACGGACAGGACATCGAGCACGTCTTCATGACTCAGCATGTCCCCGTTTTCCACCATCTTGGGAACAATCCGGTTGACGATCAGCCGCGGCTTGATGGATCTGGCATAAAGTAGACCGATCACCCGGTCCGCGTCCCTGACGGATGAGACTTCCGGCGTACAGACCACAATGGCCTCGTCAGCCGCGGCGATGGAATTTTTAAATCCCTGCTCGATGCCCGCGGGGCAGTCCAGGAATATAAAGTCGAATTCTTTTTTCAGCTTGCCCGCCAGCCAGATCATGTTTTCCGGTCGGATGACGTTTTTTTCATGGCTCTGGGAGGCCGGAATCAGAAAAAGATTATCGATGCGCCGGTCCTTGATGGCCGCCTGCTTGAGTTTGCATTTCCCCTGGATCACGTCGACGATATTAAAAACGATACGGTTTTCCAGTCCCATGACCACGTCGAGGTTCCTCAGGCCGATATCCATGTCCACCACGGCCACGCGTTTGCCCTGCATGGCCATCGCGGCCCCGATGGAAGCGGTCACTGTGGTTTTGCCGACGCCTCCTTTACCGGATGTTACGACGATTACTTTGCCGTCCACGCTTCACCTCATCACAAAAAAAGTTGATTGGTTTGTCCTGTTTTTGTTTCCATGCCGCTGCGATTTTCGCTCAACGTACCTCCGGCCAGCCCAGTTGCCGGAACGGATTCCCCTTGACGTAATCATCGACTACGATTTCGTTGTTTTCGACATATGCGAATTCGGGTCTGCTGCCGCCCGATTCCGATATGCCGGCCGCCACCAATCCGCCGATCTGGATCTGGGTAGGCTTAAATTCAAGGGCTACGACAATGGCGGTCTCATTGTCGGGCTGCCCGGCGGCGGCTTTGCCCAGGAGGCTGCCCATCACTATGATGTCGCCGCCGGCATACACCTCGGCGCCCGGGTTTAAGTCCCCGAGAATCACGAGATGGTTTTTAGCGCGGATATTGAGCCCGGAGCGGACCCGGCCGGCGATGATCAGTGCCTCGCTCCGGTAATGGTGCCATTCGTTATCGATGTCTTGCTCCCGGATCCGTTCCTGGTTTTCGCTTCGCTTTCTGGGCTGGGGTTTGGATACCATGCCCACCTGGAAAGCGTCCTTCAGGAATTGCCCCAGTGCGTCGATGATCCTGTCGCAATCCGCATCCTCCCCGGGATCGATGACGACCTTGGCGTTGACGGCCAGGTGTTTGAGACGCTCGAAGGTCCGGGCAAGGGCCTGCTGCAAAACATCAACCGGCTGGGTCGGGTCGATGGTCACATAAAGGCTGTCGCCCACGCCTTTGAGTTTAACGGGCTGATTTTCCGGATCTTTCATGGGATTATGCAGACATTCGGTTAGGGGTGAAAATCATACATTTAGTATGACGCTTATATTAATAATACAATATATTGTCAAGCAAGAAGTGGACGGCGATGTGAAAATAATGTGGGGAATCGTCAATTCCGAAAGATCGACACAAGAAGCCCGATCCCGGCAAAGGTTGCGGCGGCCATACCGGTCCACCCGAGAAAAGACAGGCTGCCGGAAAAAGATGAAACGGAGGCGGAGATAAGCAGGGCAGAGGCAATAAGCAGGCCTGCTGTGAGAACAGCCAGGCTGAGCCGGTTGCCGGCCCGGTTGTGATTGCGCTGGAGCTTTTCCATGCTGGTTTCATCGATCTTAAGGGTGAAGTCGCGGTCCCGAACCAGGCGTGCGACCTCCATCAGGTCGGCTGGAAATTGTTTGATAAACCGGGCAAGTTCCCCGGAGAATGTGAACAGATCATCGGCAATCCGATGGGGTTTGAGGCGTTCGATCTTGATCCGGCGGATAAACGGGGCCGACTGTTGAATCATGTCGAAATCCGGGTCGAGCCGGCGGGCGATCCCTTCGATGGTGGCCAGGGCTTTCATCATCAGATAGATGTCGGGCGGAATCCTCAGGCGGTGCCGGGTCACCATGTGCAACAGGTCCTGCACAAGGGCGCTGATGTTGAGATCATTGAGGGTGGTGTGCAGGTGTCTGCCGATGAAATCGGATACTTCCCGTTCCAGAAGGCGCATGTCCGGCCGTTTTTCCCAGGAGGAGATCCGCAGGAGCTGGCGGGTGGCCTTCTGGGCGTTCTGGAGCACCACGCTGTCGATGAGATCCACGAAATCTTCCCGGGATTGCTGGTCCACCGTGCCCACCTGGCCGAAATCGAGCATGGCGATCACCTGGCCGGGCAGAATGAAAATATTGCCTGAATGGGGATCGGAATGGAAAAACCCGTGTTCGAAGATCTGTTTCAACACGATATTGGCGCCGTTGCGGGTGACCTCCTGCCGGTCCATGCCGGTGTCGTCAATGGCGGCAACGTCTGATGCCTTGATGCCGCAGATATATTCCATGGTCAGGACCCGCCGGGTGGTCAGTTCCCGAAAGACTTTCGGGATGTGGATGGTCGGGTCGTTTTCAAAATTGGCCGCAAACCGCTCCACATGGTCAGCTTCAAGAGTGTAATCCAGCTCCCGGGCGATGGTCCGGGTGAATTCCTCGATGATACGCACCGGCCGGATAAAGGCGATTTCCTCGACATTGCGCTCGATCAGGACGGCTAGGTGATACATGATGCCGATATCGATGGCAATGATCTTCTCCAGGCCGGGCCGCTGGATCTTGACGGCGATTTCCGGGCCGTTTTTAAGGCGGGCCCGGTATACCTGGCCGATGGATGCCGATGCGATGGGTGTTTTTTCGAAATCGTCGAAAAGATCCGAAAGGGATCGGTTGAACTCGGATTCGACGATGTCTTTGATGTCTTCAAAGGGGGAGGGCGGCACGTCATCCTGGAGCCGGGCCAGCTCATCCACATATTCGAGCGCGATGAAATCCGGCCGCATGGACAGGGCCTGGCCCAGCTTGATAAAGGTCGGTCCCAGTTCCGTCAGGGCCATGCGAAACCGTTCCGGCCGGGATAGGGTCGCCGCCAGGTTTCTGCGTTTCCGAGAAACCGCGTTGATGCAGGCGGAAATGGATTTATCGACTTTGAATGACCCGAACATGTCGTCTAAGCCATAGGCAAAAACAACGGCAAGAATCTGTCGATACCGCGCGTAATGGCGGTAGGCAAGACCGGCGGCGCTTATTTTCCGTATGCTCAACATGACGGCGATGGACCATTTATGGTTGAATCACGAAGCGGATAATCCGACTTTCTGCGAGCCTATTAAAGTGTAGCATAATGGAAAATTAAATCAATCTGAATTGTTATCCCTGGTGATTCCGGAATTTTGCTGATAATGACGGATACGGAACCACTCAGCGGGACACTTCGCGGGAAGAACCGTGCTAATAACCGATTCCCCTTTGATTGTGAATGCATGAAACGGGGCGTTTGTCCGGCTGAAAACATAAACGGGGTGCCAAAAGCCACCCCGTTTGTATCACTTGAAAAAATATCCCCGGACCCTATCCCCCGAAAGAAATTTCCGGGATCTCAACCGCCGCGCCGTTGGTTTCGGCAATGGCGTCGATTCTGCCCAGGGTGACGGGCAACTGGTAATTGATGAAGAACTCGGCGGTTTTGATCTGGCCATAATAAAACGCCGCGTCCTTGTTTTTGGCGGCCGCCTCGGCGAAGGCAGCCGGGACTTCCTTGCCGCCGGTCAGTTTCACCAGCTTGGGGTAGGCCACGGAAGCCCGCCAGAGGAGCATCCAGGCAAAGGAAATATCGCCGGTGACCTCCAGGAAGGGATGGGCGTAAGCGTAAGCCTTGAGGATATTGTCCGTGGCGGCGGTTTTGGCCAGATGCATGGCGATGTCGCCCAGCCGGTTGACGGCGGTTTCCACCTGATCCGCCATTTTTCTGAGCCCGGCATTCTTGCCTGCGGCTTCGGCGGTTTTGCGCATCCGCTCCAGGTAGTCGATGAAGGGTTTCCCTTTTTTCATCCCCAGCTTGCGGCCCATGAGATCCATGGCCTGGATGCCGTTGGTGCCTTCATAGATCATGAAGATCCTTGAATCCCGCAGGAGCTGTTCCACCGGGTATTCCTGGGTGTAGCCGTAGCCGCCGTAAACTTGAACCCCGTGACTGTTTACTTCCCATGCCCGGTCCGTGATGTACCCCTTGATGATGGGTGTCAGAATGGCGGTGAGATCGGCCCAGGCTTCCTTTTCAGCCGGGTCTTTTGCCAGATGTTCCTGGTCGTGACAGAGTCCGCCGTAATAGATCAGGCTCCGCATTCCCTCCACGAAGGATTTCATGATCATGAGCTGACGACGCACGTCCGGCTGCTGGATAATGGGCACGGATGGCGCGTCCGGGTCCTTGCCGGCCAGCATGTGTTTGCCCTGGACGCGTTCCCGGGCGTAATTGAGGGCGTGCATGTAGCTGGCCGTTGCCGTGGCGAATCCCTGGAGTCCCACGAGCTGTCGGGCTTCGTTCATCATCAGAAACATGGCCCGCATTCCCTTGTTTTCCTCGCCGATCAGCGTGCCGATGCAGTTTCCCTTGCTGCCGAGCGTCAGGGTGCAGGTGCAGTTGCCGTGAAGCCCCATCTTTTCCTCGATGCCGGTGCAGACAACGTCGTTGAATTCGCCGAGGCTGCCGTCGTCATTGACCCGGAACTTGGGAACCAAAAAGAGCGAAATACCGGGCGTTCCCTTGGGCGCGCCCTCGATGCGGGCCAGAACCGGATGGATAATGTTTTCCACCATGTCATGCTCACCGCCGGAAATAAAAATTTTGGTGCCGGTGATGGTGAAGGTGCCGTCCGGGTTCCGGGTGGCTGTAGATTCCAGGGCGCCAACATCCGAGCCGGCATTGGCTTCTGTCAGCAGCATGGTGCCGGCCCACTGGCCGGAATAGAGTTTTTTAAGATAAAGTTTTTTCTGTTTATCCGATCCCAGTGTGGCAACCAGGTTGGCGGCCCCGTGGGTCAGGCCGTGATAGAGCATGAAAGACGAGTTGGCCCCGTAAAAATATTCATCCGCGGCCAGAGAGACGATTTTGGGCATTCCCTGGCCTCCCCATTCGGGGTCATCAATCATGGCCAGCCATTCCCCTTCCCGGTAAAGCTTGAAAAGCCGGTGGTATTCCGCGGGGACCCGGACCGTTCCGTTTTCAAATGTAACGCCCTTGTCGCTGATTTTCTGGGTGGGCAGGATTTCCTTGATGGCCAGGTTCCGGGCCTCGGATACGATCATATCCACGGTTTTACGGTTAAATTCCGCGAATTTCTCGTGCTTGGCCAGTTTTTCCACTTCAAATTGCTCATGCAGGACAAAATCCACATCCCGCCGGTCCGAAATCAGTTGCGCCATTGTGCCTTCTCCTTATTTTATAATATTTTTGAAAATATATCGATGATGTGTGAGCGGGGTTTCCGCCACCCTCGCAAGCCGATTGCAACGGAAATGACCAGAGTTTAAAAAGTCTGTCTAAAATAATCGGAAGGCAAAGTCAAGCGCGCGGCATCATTATATTCATTTTTTCAGTCGCGGATTTCGGCGATTTCATACTCCTCCTGGCGGACGGCAAGGTCCAGATTGATGAGCAGGCCCGCGTGTTTTTGCGCTTCCGGGTCTTTATAGTTGTTTCCGTACAGGATATTATTGAATGCGATTTAATTTCAATTCGCATTCAGGCGGCATCTGTGTTGGCCGCGTCGTCGGCTCCTCGACTTACTGGCAGTAATTCTTCGTCGCCGCCTCCTTGCCGCCGTATGTCATCTTGAATGCAAAATGGAATAAGGGACCGGCGGGAACAAAAAAAGCCGGAAACCATAAATCATGATTTCCGGCCTAAATATATGGTTATCTGGCTTGTTTAAGGGGTTATGGTGTGAATCTGGCGCGGGTAAAGGTCATCCAGTAACCCTGGTACGGATTGTCCATGGAAAGGGAAAGTTCAAATTTTGATGGATTAGGGACGCTGGGTCCAGCGTCATCCCAGTCTGCGGTGATGGTGCCCTGGCCGAGATTGAGACGATGGCCGCTATATTCGGGCGTGCCGTCACCACTGTCATCAATGGTGCCGCTGTAAGTGATGAAATCCGCGGAGATAGTACCTTTTGCATAATCCACGCCATAGGTGACGGATTTCAGGCGGCGGTTCGCAGCATCGAAGTCCTCAAATTCCGCCCGGAAATAAAATCCCTTGGTAGAAAAATTATTTGCGGATTCGACACCGGATCCTATTTTCACATTATTCCATTCATGGTCCCAGCCGAACACGGGGGCGGGATCCTTGTAGTTGTATTGACCATGCCATCCGAGTTTCATGGTTTCGATTTCCGTATACTGGGCGGTGTTGATGTTGAGCCAGAGGTTCATTGTGGCGTCGGCGTCGCCGATGCCGTGTCTGGTTAAAGTGAATTCGGAAAACCCTTCGGCGTATATATCATCCATTTCCGTTTCATTCAGGAACTGCATATCGCAGAGGCCGGACGCGGGCAGCAGGCATACCATCAGGGTGATCATCAAAGGATAAAACAGGACGGCCTTGTATTTCATGGCATCCTCCATAAGGATGGATATTGATACGCAACAGATGAAACTTTTCTATATTTTCTATAATTGACTGTTCATTATCCACAGGTCCGGCCGGCATGTCAACAAAAAAAGAAGAAACGGAAAAGCGGGAAATACAGCCGCCGGTTGAGCCTTTTTGTGCCGGAAGCCGGTTAAATCTGCATATTCCGGTGAAGTTATAGCCGCTGCCTGCGAACGGCGATGGCGATGCAGACAGCTGCCCCGCCCCAGGTCAGGGTCAGGCCGAAGACCATCATGATGATCGCGCCTGTTGACATGTTTGTCTCCTCCATCCGGGTTTTCGATTGCGTCCTGAATGTCTTTTTGCATTCAAGATTTGATGTTTTATGAGAACATCGGGTAAAGCAGAAAACTGTATTATTATTTTGTTTTTGGGCTGCCGTGGGGCATCATGTCAATGGGAATCCGCCAGCCCATAAAGGAAAGGACGATGCCGGCGACCACCGCCCCCGCTGCCGTGCCCCATCCCAGAATCAGGACGGCCTCCAGGTTGTAGCCACCGTAAAGGGCGGTCAGTCCCTGCCACAGTTTCTGGAC
>CAYZXZ010000098.1:0-10317 GCA_964481615.1 uncultured Desulfobacteraceae bacterium
GCTTTGCAAAGGAATATGCCAGTGGGGGCATATGCGTCCTGAATCGACCGCGAACGACAACAGCGCGTCTGTAACTTCAAGGGGTTCAATGGAACTGAGGCGGACGCGTTGGATCAGGTCGTTTTTATGGATATAGGCCAGAAGCTGATGCAGATCCGATGGCGGTGAAAAATCCAGGCCCCAGCGTCCGATGTGAATCCCCGTCAGCACGACTTCATGGCATCTTTTTTCAGAGAAAAATTTAATTTCATCGGCAATACCTTCCATGGGGCGGCTGCGGCTCGGTCCCCTGGCATGAGGGACGATGCAGTAGGTGCAGAACTGGTCGCATCCGTCCTGAATTTTGATAAACGGCCGGGAACGCGTCCCTGTTGCCGGAAGGCCGGAATGTCCAAAAGAGCGATGAGTGCTGATATCGTTGCAGATAATGACCGGCTCGGCATTTTTAACGAGAGGACTGTTGCAAAAAAATTCCGGAAATCTTGTCTTATCCGCATTTCCAATGATGTAATCGATACCTTCAATCGTTGTCAACGCCCCGGGTTCGGTCTGGGCAAGGCAGCCGGTGGCGATGATCACCGCATGGGGATGCGTGCGGATGGCGCGGCGGATCATCTGCCGCGCCTGCGCGGCGGCTTTTTTCGTCACGGAACAGGTATTGATGATCACCAGGTCCGGAGGTCCGTTGGCCGGTGATGTGAACCGTCCGGTCTTGATCAGATCGCCATGGATGACATCGGATTCGTACTGGTTGACCTTACAACCCAGTGTTTCCAGTCGAATCGTTGCAGGATTGCTGAAAATTTCAGGCATCGATGAATCCTCCCGCCACGATCAGGTCATCATCATAGGCAACCGCGACCTGGCCCGGAGCCACGGCCGGCTGGGATTTTAAGAACCGGATCATGGCACTTCGGTCTTCCAAAGGTTCCATAACGGCCGGAACCGCTCTATGCCGATAGCGTATCCGGACCGAAACCGGCATGGGGTCCGACGGCACAGGGATCATCCAGCTGATTCTGGTCAGGCGGCATTCAGACCGGTACAGCTCCTCCCGAAACCCCACCGTAACCGCATTCAATGCCGGATCGATCTTCAACACGTAGTAGGACCTTTCCGCCGGACAATTAAGGCCTTTGCGCTGTCCCACGGTATAGCGGTGAACCCCCTGGTGCCCGCCGATGATCCTTCCGGTCGATGTCATGATGGGGCCGCTCTTCTCATGAAACCGTCCGGTCGATGACAGGAAATCGACGTAATTGCCTTCTGTGACAAAACAGATATCCTGACTTTCCGATTTTGATACGGGTTGCAGTCCTTTTTCCAGGGCCAGGTCTCGTACTTCCGTCTTGGTCATCTCCCCGATGGGAAGCCGGGCAAAAGCCAGTTGCCGCTGTGACAAAAGCGCCAGGAAATAGGACTGGTCCTTCTCCGCGTCCGCTCCTCTTTTGACGCGATATTGATTTTGCGAGTTTTGCACGATGCGGGCGTAATGTCCCGTGGCCAGATGCGATGCCCCGAGGTCACGGGCGATGTCGGCGACCAGACCGAATTTGATCCGCGCATTGCAGAGCATGCATGGATTGGGTGTTCTGCCCGAAAGGTAATCATCGATGAAATAATCGATAATGTGCTGTTGAAAGGCCAGACGGCAGTCGACCATCATAACGGGAATGTCGAGCTGTTTCGCGATGCGCGACATTGGATGGGGTCCGTCCTGCGCCAGCAAACGGAATCCGGATGAATCCGGAAGCAATGGACCGGAAAGAGGGACGTGTCCGCATGATTTTTCATACCCGGTCAGAAAATGGATGCCGATAATATCTTTGGTTTGCTGCTTTAAAAGATAGGCCGCGACAAGGGAATCGATGCCGCCGCTGAGCGCAACAGCAATTTTTGCCGTCATTTAAAAAGGGTTTCGGTTGTGGATTTGATTTCCATGGCCCGGGTCACGCAGGCCGTGATGCAGAGTTCGCAGACGCTGCACTTGTTTTTTTCAAAAATTACCGTCATTTCAGGTCGTTTTACCGCGAGAGCGCCGGCGGGGCAGACCGCCGTGCATGCCCCGCAGTGGATGCACCGGTCATCGATCCGGTTGACCTCAGAAGAGGCATTTTTGACAATGACTCCCTGGTCCTTGAGGTACTGGATGCCGCTTTTGAAATTTTTGCGTGATCCGGACAGCTCCAGCACCATAATTCCTTCTTTGCGGGGGAGTATCTTGGCCTTGAGAATATTAAAGTTCAGATCGTAGAGTCTGACCAGGTTGCAGATTATCGGTTTTTCAACCACTCTGCCTGGAAAATGTAGGACAAGCAGCTTTGAATACAAATAAATTCTCCCTGTTTATGAAAAGTGGGATTTCTGCGGCGTTGCATATGATGCAGAGCCCGGTTGAGACCTCTGTCTATGATATCCCGAACAAACCCGTCCCTGATAGAAGAATTCGGTCTCGTGGACACTCAAAGGCCTGTCGGCCTGCACGATGTTTCTGTATAAAAATGCATATGGGATGTCAACAGGAGATCAGTGATTCCTCCAGGGCAATCGCATGTAGAAATCACGAGTTCAAGATTTTGAGGAGATAATTTTGATCCCAAGCGGCCTTGAGACGTTTGGCTTGAATGCCTCCTTTGAGGGAGTTTTCCTGTTTGATCATGTTTAAGACGATCTTTGAATAATATACCACATTTTGATGAAAAAGTCTACATGCGATAGCCCTGCTGGGGGTATCGACATATATTGCATTGATCCAAACAAAATTATATGATGACGCCTGTGATGCGGATATTGAAAAAAATATTATTGATCGCCGGAGGGATTGTCGCGGGGTTGATCCTGCTAACGGCGGTTTGTGTGCTGGTTCTCCCCCATGTTGTCTCCAGCCGGGCGTTCAAGGACCGGCTGGAAGCCATGCTGACCGACACCCTTGACCATGACGTAAATATTGAAGACATCGACTGGGCATGGCGGCGGGGCATTTCAATTTCCGGAATCAGGCTTAAGGATCATCCGGATTTTTCCGATGAGATCATAGTAGCGGTCCGTGATATCGGTCTGGAAATCGAATGGTCGCAACTGATCAAAGGGCGGCTGGTATTTGACGCGCGTATCGCCGGACCCCGCATTCATATTATCAAAACAGCCAACGGCCGGATCAATTTCGTGGACGGATTTGCCAAAACAGACCCATTGGCCGAACCCGCCGAAAAAAAAGACCCTGCCAACAAGGAGGCGCCGCCGGTCACAGACGCGCCACCCGAAGAACCGAAACCCGAAAAGAAAGCCGGGGCCGCATCCAAACCCTTTGCACTGCCGATGGATATCACCGGGACATTTGAGCTGACCGATCTGTCCCTGGTGATAGATGATCGCAAAGTCGAACGATACATCGCCGTCACAGACGCCGGTCTCCGGTTGGATCTGCCATCGTTGAAAAAAGACCCCATCCGCCTTGCGCTTCATGTGGACTTGTCCGTCGACCATGAGGCGGTGCCACGATCGGCAATTTCGGCTATGGTCTCGGGAATTTTTGATGAAACCGGCCGCCTGGATATGCAAAACACCGCTGTGGAAGCCGACATCGATCTGCCGGGTTTTACGGCGATCCTGTCAGGCGATATGAAAGACGCCGGAATCATGAGCGATATCAACATCAACCTCGAAACCGTGTCTGATCTGGCGTATCTTTTTGCACCCGGTCTTGCCGAACAGATGCGTCCGGTCGGTCGAGTTCATCTTGACGTCAACAGTTCCGGTATGCCCGATGCGCCCATTGCCTTTGATATCCGGATTTCCGGAAAAGATCTCGGATGTTCGGGGTCCATCATTAAAAATCGATCTCTTCGCTCCGGAAATATCCAGATTCATGCCGCCGGAACATACGATGTGCAGGAAGACAGCATGGTGCTGGATACCGGGCAAATCCAGTTCCTGGAAAACACCGGCATGGAACTTTCCGGGCGACTGGCCGGTTTGACGTCGGAGAATCCATCGGCGGATGTAACCATGGCGTCTATGGATATCCACATCGATGAGGTTGCCCGATTTTTAACCGATTTCATACCGGATATAATTATCCTTTCCGGGTCTGGCGGGCCGTCTCTTTTTTCGGTTCGACAGCTTGCGTTTTCCGGTGGGCTTAAAACGGGTCCGGCCCGGGTCTCCTGTGAAACTATCGGCCTTGACCTGCCGCATCTCATCCTTGCGCCAAACGATGAAGCCAACCGCATAACCCTTTCCGGCGGCCGGCTGAACATCGCCGATGTGCAGGCCAACCTGGTGACCTTTTTCCCCGTATCGGCCGGGCTCACCGCGGCCATACGGACAGATGCATTTGATCTGACATCCGAAGACCGGATCGTATCCATTAAAAATATCCATCTGGATAAGCTGCAGGTCACCGGAGACAACATCCGACAAGTCCAGGATTCGCCTTTTGCCGTTGCCGGCACATTCACCCTGACCGAATCTCTGGATGTGGGGGCCGTATCGGTTGCGCCCCTGCTCGACATCAAACAGCTTCGCCAGTTCCTGGCGATAATGGTCTCTTTGAATGCCGACGGCACCTTAAAGGCATCACTGGACCCTGTTGGTCTCAATATCGGCAATGCCGTAACAACCCTTGCGGACGGAATGCCGCTTGAACTTTCCTGCCGGCTCAATGCCGCGCTTCCAGAATTCACCCTGTCCAAAATTGAACCGTTGACCGCGGGTCTGTCCGGTTTTACGGCCGAACTGGCTATTGACGAAGCCCTGACCCTTGTGATCCGGGCCGATGCCGTTGACACGGGTCGCTCCATGGTCCGGGGCCGGGCAAGCCTTCTGGCCGACCTGGCCCTGCTGGCAGAAAAATTCAAAGGCTTCGTCAAACCCGATATCGCCGGCAACGGCATTTTGGATCTCGAGCTGAACATCGACGGTCGGCTCCCGGATGAAAAGGCCATGGCAGGCCTTAAAAATATGCAGCTCGACGGCAATCTTGATTTCCTCAACACGCTGACCCTAAAGGTTTTGCTGCCGGAAGGCCGGCTGGAACTGGGCATAGATGAGAAAAACCGGCTTACGATGCGCACGATTTCCGGCGATCCCCTGCTTGCCTATACCCTTAACGGGCCCACCGGCGCCGGAAAACTGTCTTGCCGATGGCGAATCGGCGATATTGACGGCATTCCGGGTCTGAAGCCCAAGGCACCTCTTTCCGCCGATCTGGTTGTCGATGCGGGCCACCGGTTCCTGTCCACCGTTGATCTGGATCAGCGCCTTAACATCGATCCGGTAGGCATCCGGCAGGCGGTCGCCCTTTCCCTTGATGGGCTGGACCGCCTTTTGACCTCAGGCAATACGGATGCGCCCTATGCCGCCCTTTCCCAGATCAACGCCGCCATGTCGGCCGGGGTGGATATCGCGGATCTTTCCAAAATCAGAGACATGGGGGTCTTTGGCATGCCAGACATGGATCTGAACGGATCGGTTTCCGCCTGGACGGGTCTTCATCTGATTCCCGGCAACCGGATCACCGGCGATGTCTGCATCGATATCGAACACGCAAACCTCGATCTCAAGGATGTGCTGGCAATCACCGGCGCTGATGCGGGCATTGAATGGTCCAAGACCTACAAGATGGTGATCCTTGATCCCGAACATCCGGGCCGGTTGATTGGCGGACCCCTGCTGTCAAAGCAGGTGTTGCAGCCCGAAACCATGGGAACCCTTGGTTCGCGAAAATCCGGAAACGACATCTACCAGCATCTGAAACAAATAAAAGAACGCACAAACCCCTCTTCTGAAATCTCCGTTGCTTCGGTATCCATGCGCCAGGGCTCCCTGCCCATTAATGCAGGGCCTTCGCGAATCGTGATGGACGTGGTCAACGGTGTTCCCGGCATCAACTATTTTCAGTTCGATCTGCTGGGCGGCACCATCAACGGCTCCGTCAACCTTCTGGATGATCAAAAGGATTTCCGGATCCGATCCACTTTAAATTTTTCCGGCGTCAACACCGCCGCTTTTTTTCCGGAACTCTATTCCGGCAGGGATGATTCCCGGGCCGAAATCAGGGGAATGGTGTATGCAGATATCCCGGTCACGCACCATGTGCCGGTTTTGCTGGAAAACATGGTGATCACAATTGAATTTTCCAAAATCGGGTCCCGGGCTATTGAACGCCTTCTCTATGCGCTCGATCCCCATGAAAGCAACGAAGCCGTCATGGCCCAGCGGCGCATCCTGAAAAACGGTTCGCCCAGATGGATCCTTTTAGATATCCGGGACGGTTTCCTTTCCATCCGGGGGGAAGTTACGATCAGAAATATCAATATTCCGCTTCCGACCATCCAGCGGCTCAACATCGCCCGTCTCCCCGGCATCGAGAAATTTGAATCCGCCGCGGTACCGCTTGAAGCCATTGCTTTGCTGCTGAACCGCCTGTCGGCCGAAACCTTGGCCGTCAGCCCGGACGGACGGACGGTAATATTCAAATAAACCCGGAAAACCAAAAAACAAAGGTAACGCAAATGAAAAAAATAATTGCCATTGCCATGATGCTGACGTTGGGAGGATGCACCCTGGCCGAAGTCAAGGTGGAAATGCTCAGCGAACGGACAGCCCTTGAAAACCAGGTGCTCGGGTCCTACAACGCACTTGATACGCAGATGTTGCTGGCGGCTTCGGTGCGGGGCGTGGATTCCGAAGGCAATATCGCGCCGCCCCGTGAATCTTCCCGCGAACAGCAGGAAATCATCACCGCCATGCAGGCCGTAGATTTTCACGCCGATGACGTGGACCTTTTCAAACAGCTCGGATGGGTCGGGGAAAACAACCGGGGACGGATCACCTCCTTTGGGATGAACCAGACTGATGTTCCGAAAAAATTCAAGGCATCGGCCCAGAGGTTCCGTCCTGAGGAATTTGAGGCGGTGGTGAGCCAGGTCAATCAGGCCAGGGAAAAGATCATGCGTCATGTGATCCACATGAATGCAGATATCACCGACGCTGATTTCGAAGAGGTAGAACGGATTTTCGCGAAAATCGAAGCCGACCGGGCCGCGTCGGGAACCCGGATCCAGTCTGAGGACGGCCGGTGGACCGTTAAAAAGGAATAAAAATGATGCCGCATATAAACCGGTTTATGAAAATTCGCAGGCTTGTTTTTCTTCTGGTTCTGCCGGCGGCCCTGGCTGCGGTGCTTTTTTCCGGAACACCGATCCCGGCAGCCGGTATGACCGGTACCGAAGCGGATGTCGTCGGTCCGGTCCAGGTCACGGCCAGTCCGGATACGGTGTTTGACATGGCGGTGTGCGGAAAAACCCGGCAGATTCTCTATATCACCGGCACGGAAAAACCGACCACCCTCTGGCTCGCCTCCATTGATCCTGCGGATTCGGACATTCCCCGACGGCTCATTTATGACAATTCGACCAAGTCCGGCCCGGCCCTGTCTCCCGACGGCCGATTCGCCGCCTATGTGGGCACAGATTACGACGTCAATGGCGATATCTACCTCATTGATCTGAAATCCCCGTCCTCACGGCCCGTGCGCATGACCAAAAGATCCACCGAAGACGGGGGGCCCTGCTTTTCTCCGGACGGCCGCCGGCTTTATTTCCATCAATCCCGCAAAGGCGCGCCCCACGGCATCTTCTTTCTTGATCCGGCCGCGCCGGAAAAAAAACCCGAACCAGTGGAAACAGGCGGAGACGCCATGTTCTGCGCCCCATCTCCCGACGGTATATATCTGGCGTTCATCTCTTTCCGCGACGATCCCTCGGGCAATATTTTTATTCTGGACACGGGCTCAAAAGACCTGCGCCGGCTCACCCATGGTGAGGCCATCGACATGTTTCCGTCATGGTCCGATGACGGAAAAACCTTTTATTTTGCAAGGATCGATGCAGATACGAACCGGGACCGCAGGATAACCCCGGAAGACAATGCCGTGATCTGCCGCATCCGTTCGGATCTGCCCGATGTTGAACCTTTCCCGGTAACGCCCTATACCTACACCTCCCTGCAACCCTGGATCGCGGATGGAAATCTGTATTTCCTGTCCAATTACGGCGGCGGTTCCAACTGCTGGATCCTTCCCGCGGACGGGCCGGTCCTTTCGGCCCCGAATGCCGATGAACAAATGACGATAGCCCGCCGGATCGCCGGCCGGATTC
The DNA here is from genome assembly GCA_964481615.1 of uncultured Desulfobacteraceae bacterium. GTDB lineage: Bacteria > Desulfobacterota > Desulfobacteria > Desulfobacterales > Desulfosalsimonadaceae > SURF-33. Next base: position 8,163 of record CAYZXZ010000098.1, read on the forward strand.
CCTATCAACCCCATATCAGCCTGCTGGCATATTATAAGATACTGGAAGACTTTCCCGAAGCACGCGAAACCGCCGCCCGGGCCGCATATGCCGCGGGAGAAATTTTTGAGGGCATAGGCATGCCCGAATCAGCGCTTTCGGCCTATGAGCGGGTCAGCCGCCGGTTCGGCGGCATCGAACCCCAGGCTTCACTGGCCCTGATCCGGAAGGCGGTCATCGTCTATGATCAAAAAGTCGAAAGCGCGGCCCGGCCGGAAATTCAGCAAAAACTCTTTGATGACACCTTGGCGGAAGTCGCCGGCATCGCCCATGGACGGATGGATGCCGTGAAAATCGAGGCGGATTTTGAAAGCGCCCGGATCCTGTCCTCCAAAGCCGCCGGGGCTGGATCCATGACCCTGGCCATTAATCATCTGGACCGGATTGTTGACAACCCGGCCGCCGAAGACCATCAAAAAGCCCGGGCCCTGTTTCTTGCAGCCGAAATTTATGACAGAATCGGCATCCCCGGCCGGCCGTCAACCATGCTCAGGCGCATCATCAGCCAGTATCCCTGGGAACACCGATGGACGGCCCGGGCAGCGGATCGCATCATCGACCGGATGCTGGCCGGCCTGCCGGCTGATGATCCAGCGGCAAAAACCCGGCAGCTTCAGGAAATCGCACGAGAAAACCGCGATAATGCACCGATTCTGGCCATGAGCGCGCTCAATCGCATCGGCGACCTTTATTTCGAGGACGGCCAGTGGGAAATCGCCAAAACAGCCTTCCATCAGGTCATTGACGCCTACCCGGCCCTGTCGCTCCAGACGGCCGCGGCCCGGCTGGCCCTGGCGGAAATCCTGTACCGGGAGGAACGGTTCCGGGCCGCACTGGATCTCTATGAAACCGAAATCAAGGCCCGTACGCCCGATGACGCCATCTATCAGACAGCCAGAAGCGGGTATGTATGGAAAAAAATCGCATCCGGCGAGTTTCATTTCCGGCTGGGAGAGATTCCCACCGCCCAGAACATCTTCAAGGAACTAATCGATTTCGACCATCAGATCATCGAGGCCCACCGGGGATACATCAAGTGCGCTTCGGTCTTCGGCGATATCCGGCGCGTTCTTGATCATTACCAGTTTGAATTGGGCCGGAATCCGGATGATCCGGTTCTGCTCTATGCCGTGGGTCTCTGCCTGACCTACCTGGAAACACCGGAAGCAATCAAAGAATCGGAAAAACGGATTCGCGAGGCCATCCGGCGCAACGGCAGGATCGAATATTTCCACCAGACCCTGGGTTATGTGTGCGAGGTGTCGGAAACCGTCTACGGCCGGAAAAATGGGCTGGAACTGGCCCTGGCATCCTACCAGAAAGCCTTTTTTTTAAACGACCCGCAGCAGAACCCGGAAAACGCAGCAAACCTGGCCTTAAATATCGGAAATGCCTTCTACCTGCTAAAACAATACGGAAAGGCCCTGGAGTTCTATAATCTGCGCATGGCCTATGACATCGCATTCGATGTGCCTGACACGGAAATGGTTTATTACAAGCGCCTGGGCGAATGCGCCTTTCAATCCGGGGACATGGATACCACCATCCGTGCCTTCACGTCCCTGCGCGATCTGATCGAAAACCGGATGGATCCCGTTGCCGCCTCCCGGGCCTTTGACCGGTTGCACCGGTACATCATAGATCAGATTGCGACACCGGCGAGAAAACAGCCGCACCTTGTTGAAACAGCCGATGCTCTAGCGCGGATGCAGTCGGAAAACAGCCTCCGGGTGGCGGAGCTGACGCGGGATGCGGCGGCCCCGCCGTCGGATCACTGGCGAAAATACAGAAAACAGATGACCGCGGTGCACTCCCGGCAGCTGGAACTCAACCGCATAAGCATCGGCCTTGCCGATGAACTAAACAAGGCTGCGAAAACAACCACGGGCCAGGACCAGGTCCGCAACCCAGAACAACACCTGTCGGTATTTTCCCGGATGATCACCGACGCACTTGCATTTCCGGAAAGGCTGGTGGAGATGCGGGCCGAAGTTCTCGATCGTCTCGGGCTGGCCTTTCAGGAAGCCGGAAAATGGGAAGCGGCCATGGAAGCATTTGAAGGGGTATATGCCATTAACGAAAAAACCGGCAAAACCGCAAACCTGGCCCGCAACCG
>CAYZXZ010000099.1:0-9926 GCA_964481615.1 uncultured Desulfobacteraceae bacterium
ACGCATACCAATTTCACCTATGACCTGCGGGCTCTGGAACAATGGGTCCGGCTTGTGCATAAACCCGGCGGCAAGCCTGAAATTATCCGGCGCGGCGGGTTCCACACTTTCCTGGGTGTTCTTCCCTGGTACCACAGTTTCGGCATGACCTGCTGCATGATGACCGCCTGCGGTTCCGGCAGCCGCATGGTCTGCATACCGGACCCCAGGGCGGGCAACCCTCCGTTTTCCGAAGTGCTCAAGGCCGTCGGGAAATACCGGCCCACAATCATGCCCGCGGTCCCTGCTCTTTTCGTCGCCTTTACAAACCACCCCATGGCCGACAGGTTCGACCTTACCTCCCTGATGGGCTGTTTTTCCGGCGGGGCGCCGCTGCCGCCCGAAGTCTGCCGGCAATTTGAAGCCAAAACCGGCGCCGTGATCTTCGAGGGCTACGGTCTGAGCGAAACCGCACCCGTGGCCAGCGCCAATCCCACCGACCGAACCCTTCGGAAAATCGGCTCCGTCGGATTCCCTATTCCCGGAACGGATATCAAAATCGTCGATACTGAAACCGGATTCGAGGCGATGCCGGACGGCCAGGACGGAGAAATCGCCATCTCAGGTCCCCAGGTGATGCAGGGATACTGGAACCGGCCCGAGGAAAACCGGGCAGTCTTCCGAGAAATCAACGGCAGTCGCTATTTTCTGACCGGCGACATCGGTCATATCGATAAAGACGGCTACATCATCATCACGGACCGGAAAAAAGACATGATCCTGGTGGGCGGTTTCAACGTCTATCCGAGGGATGTGGAAGACGTGCTGTTTCAGCATCCCAAGGTCGCCATGGCCGCTGTGGTGGGCGTGCCGGACAGAAAAAGCGGGGAAATCGTCAAGGCCTTCATCCAGCTCAAACCCGGTGAAACAGCCACCGAGAAGGAACTCATGGAATTTTGCAAAACGCATCTGGCCGGTTACAAGCGTCCGCGATCCATCGAATTCCGCGAGGCCCTGCCCACCTCTCCCATCGGCAAAGTACTTCGCCGGGTGCTACGGGATGAGGAAATGGTCGGCAAATAGGCTGTTTTAAAAGGTTATTTTATTGACAAGCGGTGATGATCGTATTAATAAAGAACAGATTTCATACCATGAGCCGTCGTCGCAGATACGACGTTGATTCAAATGCTTTAAATTTAATGAATATCCGGATATTATCCAGTGTTGACCGTGTTGTTGAGAAACTAAAACCCGGTCGTCAGGCGACATTTCTCGGCAACTGTTACGGGGAGAAAGCCGCATGAGGTATGCGGCTTTCCGGAATGTACATCAATATTTTTAAACAAGTCAAAAGGAGGAGAAAAAATGAAAAAAGCGGTAATCCTGTTATGCGTGCTGTTTTTAGCGGCACCGGCGATGGCACTGACCTGGGACAACTTGGAACTGGGCGGACAGGTGCGGTTGCGGGGGTATGAATTCGACAACATGTGGGATTTCAACAAGGACAATGATTTTGACAGATGGAGCACCTTCAGGTCCTACACCAGCATTCACACCAAGGCCAAGGTCTCCGACGACATCACCGGTTTTGTTAAAATCTCTAATCAAACCTATGGTTCCGGAGTCGGTACCGGCCAAAACGTGGACGACAACGTGTTTGTGGACAATGCCTGGATTCAGGCCAATAATCTTTTCTGTCCGCCCGTCACCCTTACCGCCGGCCGGATGAACCTCATGTATGGTTCCGGTTTTGTCCTGTTTGACGGCCAGTCCCAGTTTGCGTCTACATCGCTCTATTTCGACGGCGTCAAGCTCGGCCTCAAGATAGGCGAAAACGTGCTCCTGGAAGGCCTTTATTTCAAAGACGAGGAAAAGAACCGTTCCAACGCGAATACAGATGACATCACTCTTTCGGGAACGTATCTGACTTCCAACTGCCCGGCCCTTGGAAACAAACAGGAACTCTACATTCTGAACCGGAGAGATGAAAATCTGGCCGTCAATACCGTCAACGCCACAAAAGACATTTGGATGGCAGGTCTGCGGATCTCCGACGCACGCGACGTTGGCGCGGAAAAACAATTCGCCTTAAATTATGCCGGCGAGATCGCCTACCAGTTCGGCAACTTCGCCAAATTTTCCGGTCCTGTGGCAGACATTGACCAGGAGGCCCTGGGTTACAAACTGGATGCGGGATTTCAGTTTAAAACCGCGCCCCTGACCCCGAAGATTTTCGCGAACTATACTTTCATGGAAGGTGATGATCCCGGTACGAAAGACCAAGAACGATGGGACGTGTTTTACGGCGGATGGCCGCAGTTCGGCGATCTGCTGGCATGGAAGTACGTCAATGTCGGCCCTGCCAATGCCATTTCCCAGTATGACGCCGGATGGAATGAAGGCAGCACTGTCGGCGGCGAGGCCGTCTATTCCAACCTGAGCGTCGCTGCCATCGGGCTTGGCTGCAATCTGACCGCCCAGTTGTCAACGGATGTCTCCTATTCCCTGCTGACCGTGGACCAGCCGGATCCCGGCCGGGATGACGAATTCGGCGATTATTACCAGGTCAACATGAAATACGCCTATTCGCCCAATCTGGGTTTCGCGCTTTACGGCGGGCTGATCGATCCCGGAAAGGCTTTCACCTTTGACGACAACGCCTATGAATTCTATTGGGAAACCCAGTTGAAATTCTAATATAGTTGATTGCTATCGAGTCGGTCGATATCAACAATCAAGACGGCTCCCCTGTTTGCCCTTCCCCCGCGTATGGGGGAGGGGCAAACCAACACGTATCTCTGGAGCAGATCAATGATAGATCAAGATTTTGTCCACGACAACAGCGAAACCATCACTCATCTGCGAAAAATTCCGGCCATGGAGGCCTTTACCGATGAGGATCTTCAGGAATTTCTCCGGTTCAGCGAAATTCGGGCATACCAGGAAAACGAGCTTATTATCGCGGAAAATACCAAAGATGACCGGATTTTCTACCTGGTTTCCGGCAAGGCCAAGGTGGTCAAGAACGGCCGGGAACTCATTATTCTGCGTCGGACCGGGGACGTGTTCGGCGAAATCGGCGTGGTGGCAGGAGTAGCAAGGTCCGCTTCGGTGTATGCCGCAGGGCCCACCACCTGCGTTTCCATCCGGCTTTCCCAGATCGACAACCTGGATGAAAAAAACCGCCTGACCTTCAAATACATCCTGTTCCGTGGATTTGCGGAAATCCTAGCCAATCGTCTCAAATGGACCACGGACGAACTGATCGATGCCAAAAGCAAGCTCCGGCGGATGCAACAGGACATCTGACAGCCGGATCCCCCGCTTTTAAAAGCCGGCGCTCTCTCCAAGATATTTCAGCAGCCTTTCATGGATATTGTCGAATCCGCCGTTTGACATGACCAGCACCACATCCCCCTGCCGGGTTTCCTGGAACAGGTATGAAATGATGGCATCGGTGTCCTGAAAATAAAGCGCGTTCCTGCCACGCCGCTTCAGATCCGACACCAGCTTTTCAGAAGAAAACCGGATGGACTCAGGGACCTTTGACAGCAGCGGCGGCATCCGAATGCAGATCAGGTCCGCAAGATCAAACGCGGCCGCATAATCATCCTGGAATACGTTGCGCATGCTCGTATTGGTGCGCGGCTCGAACACTGCAATCAGTCGGTTTTCCGGATAAAACGGACGAACCGCGGCGATGGTCTCGCGGACCGCCGTGGGGTGATGGGCGAAATCATCGATGACGGTAACGCCTCGGGCCACCCCCCGGACTTCCTGGCGACGCCTGATACCGGCAAAAGTTTCCAAGGCTTCGGCAATGACCGGCTGCGGAATCCCGGCCCTGTCGGCCGCAGAAATGGCCGCCAGTGCGTTGAAACGGTTATGCGCCCCCACCTGTCGCATCCGGAACCGGCCGTACGGTGCCTGGTTATGCAACACTTCGAATCCGTTCCAGGGCAGATCGATGAAAACCCGTCCAATGCGCCAATCCGAACTTCCCAGCGCCCCGTAGCGCGTCAAGCGGCATTGACACGAGGTCGCAAGATCGTCGATAATGGGGTCCGCGTCAAAAGCGATCAGAGTCTGATCCTTTTTTATCCCTGAAACAAATCGGCCGAAAACCCGTTTGACATGGGCCAGGTCCTCAAAAATATCAGCATGATCGAATTCCACGCTGGTCAGCACGGCGATATGGGGATCAAAATGGTAAAACTTGGCCCCCTTGTCAAAAAAGGCCGTATCATATTCATCACCTTCCAGCACCACGTAAGAACCGCTGCCGAGCCGGTAATTACTGCTGAAATTGCCCAGAATGCCGCCGATCATAAAAGACGGGTCATATTCCGCGACCTGGAGAATCCACGCCAGCATGGATGACGTGGTGGTTTTGCCGTGAGTGCCGGTGACCACCAGGGCTTTTCGGCCGGCTACCACAAACCGGTTGAGGGCCTGGGGCATGGAACAGTAATTCAATCCCATTTCATTTGTGGCGACCGCCTCGGGATTGTCCTTTTTCACTGCGTTTCCCACGATCACCAGGTCTGGCCTGTGGGCCAGATGCGCCCCATCAAATCCTGACTGGATCAAGACCCCCTTTTGCGCCAGAAACGTGCTCATGGGCGGATAGATATTTACATCCGAGCCTGTCACCTCATATCCTAGATCTTTGAGCATGCAGGCCAGAGCCCCCATAGCCGTGCCGCACACGGCGATCAGATGAATGGTTTCAACTTTCTCCGGTATCCGGTTCGGCATGGTTCACTCCAATTCCGCAAACACGGCTTCGGCCGCCCGGATGGACACATCGATGTGGTCATGCGAATGCGCGGCCGATACAAAAAGGGCTTCGAACTGGGACGGCGGGAGATATACGCCCCTCTCCCGCATCTGTCGAAAATATTTTGAAAATCTCGTCAGATCGGATGTTTTGGCCTCCGCGTAATTGGTGACCGGCCCGTGAGTGAAAAAAGCGCCGATCATGGATCCCACGCGATGGACGGTCAATGGCAGACCAGCTTTTTCCGCGGCCCGTCCGAAACCATCGGCCAGCCGGGAAGCGGTCTTATCCAGGCTTTTGTAGAATCCGGGCTTTTGCAGCTCGGCCAGAGCCGCAATCCCTGCGGCCATAGCTACCGGGTTTCCGGAAAGGGTCCCGGCCTGATAGACTGGACCGGCCGGGGCCACGCACGACATGATGGTTTTGATCCCGCCGTAGGCTCCCACGGGGAGGCCGCCGCCAACGATCTTGCCGAAGCAGGTCATGTCCGGACGGATACCGTATAATTCCTGTGCCCCGCCGTATGTCACCCGGAAACCGGTCATGACCTCGTCAAAGATCAGGACACTGCCGTGCTTTTGTGTCCCGTCGCGCAGAGTGGAAAGAAACCCATCCGCCGGCGGCACCAGGCCCATGTTGCCGGCCACGGGCTCCACGATCACCGCAGCCACCTTGTCTCCCGATCGGTCCATGACCGACGTGAACGCATCAATATCGTTGTACGGCAGCGACAAGGTGTGCCCAATCGCGGCAGCGGGCACACCGGCGCTTCCCGGAATCCCCATGGTGGCCACACCGGAACCGGCGTCCACCAGCAGCATATCCGCATGGCCGTGGTAGCATCCATCGAACTTGATAATCAGGTCGCGTTCCGTAAATCCCCTGGCTGCCCGGATGGCGCTCATGGTGGCCTCTGTTCCGGAATTGACCATGCGCACCATTTCAACGGAAGGCACGGCCCGGATGATCATTTCCGCAAGCGTTACCTCCAGATCCGCCGGGGCTCCGAAGCTCGTTCCGCGTTGCAGCGTCTTTTCAATGGCTGAGATAACGGCCGGATGTCCGTGCCCCAGGATCATCGGACCCCATGAACCCACGTAATCGATATACTGATTCCCGTCGGCATCGATGATGATTGCCCCCTCGGCCCGCTCGATAAACAGCGGGTCCGCGCCCACGGACCGGCAGGCCCTAACCGGGCTGTTGACGCCGCCGGGCATGATGGCCGTGGCGCGTTCAAATAATGCTTTCGATTTCGGATAACCGCGCATTCCCTTTCTCCTCCCTTGCAGTGAAAACCCGTTGACTTGGCCGCCTGAAAAGCGTTAGTCACGATAACAGAGGCCGCATAGCGGGTCAAGGCGCGTGTGATATTGAAAGGAAAAGAGATGAACCGGCGCAAACAGGTGGAGCAGTTCGCCAAAACGGCGGCCTACATTCTCGGCCGCCGGCCCGATGAATTCGGGCTAATTTTGGACGACAACGGCTATGTCGCCATAAAAGAATTCATCAAAGCCGTCAGTGAGCTTGACGGATGGCGGCATATCCGCCTGAACCATGTAACTGAAATCCCGCTTATGATGGACCATTCGCCGGTAGAAATCGATGACGGCCGCATCCGGGCCGCAGACCGCAGCCTGCTCCCCCGGCCAGCGCCCTGCCCGGACCCGCCGAAACTGCTTTATATCTGCGTCAGCCGGAAATCCTACCCAACGGTTGTGATCGACGGCATCCGGCCCACCTTTTATCCCAGGGTCATCTCCACACCGGATTCGGACCTTGCGCGGCAATGGGGAAAACGAAGAGACAATAACCCTGTGAATCTGGCAATCCAGACGGCCGATGCCGTTCAGAAGGGCCTTCGGTTCGACCGGCTCGGGGAAAACATCTTCCTCTCGGATGCCGTACCGGTCGGCTGTTTTACAGGCCCGCCCCTGCCCAAAGAAACCGTTAAGGAGAAAAAGGGAAAACCGGCCGATCCCATCGATCAATACGCCCGGCAGTCACAAGCCGGTTCATTTTTCCTGACACCGCCGCCCCGGGCACCGCAATCAAAATCCGCCGATAAGGATATGTCATGGAAACAGCACAAAAAACGGCTCCGGCGCGACAAAAAGCAATTCTGGCCCGATGACGACAGGGATTAAACCGCAGTTTTGCAAGACCGCCGCGCTTGAAAAACAGTTTCGAAAAATAAATTGACAACCCGGGCCTGAACAGATACATAAAATTTTTTCGTGGGCCGTTAGCTCAACCAGGCAGAGCAAATGACTCTTAATCATTAGGTTGTTGGTTCGATTCCAACACGGCCCACCAAGGAAATCAATAAGTTAAGGCGATCATAAAAATGATCGCCTTTTTATTTTTTTATTCTGTCCCCATTCTGTCCCCATTATGGGAAAATTTTTTAAATCTCATTTAACACAACTTTGAAATTTCAACTTTCATACCGTGAGAGATTTAATTTGAATCATATGAAAATTAAAATTAGAGGTATTGCCTAAATTGCTGCGAAATAAAAAAGGAGCTGGCAAAAAATGCAAAGCTCCTAATTTCAATTATGAGTAAAAAATTTTTTAAACTTAATTTTCAGTTTACTTCAGTTTCATTTTCACATTAATTTTGACTTAATAATCTAATGTTTTCAGAAACAGAAAATGAAGGTTTTTCAACTACCGATCTATCTCGTAACCAATTCACAAAAGCCCTTTTTTGATAACAGGTTTTCCGGCCAGATTTAATCCTGCCCGATGGTCCCTCCCCTCTGCTATCAAGATTTGCAATGTAATTTGGGTTTATCAGCCCGCCGGTGAACAATTTGATCTCAGTCCTTGCGATGATTTCACTCGGCCAGTTATCGGCCATTTGATCAAAAACATCTTTTGCTGTTCCCATATTAATCTCCTCATAAAAAAATATAAGTAAATTGATTACACGATTCCTTTTTTTTGAAGCCATAAATTGTATTTTGCCTCTATTAATAAATATAGAATTTCCGTTAAAAAAATGACGTTGAATTAAGGTTTATTAGAGTAGAAAAGCAATTAATATGCTGAATTTCAGTTAAATAAATTTTTTTATGGTATGCTAAATGATGTTAAATTAAGTTTTAGTGTAATTAAAGTTAACGTTTACGTTAGATTTAGTACAAAATTACATTTTGAAAAAAATTAGAAAATAATTTTAACTAAACAGCATTATTACTTTTATCATCTTTTATTAAAGCATTTTAAAATTAAAATTGATAAAATCCTTGACATGGATTTAGGTTAAGTCTAATCAATGAGCCCATAATAACGCATTGTGTCATATAAATACTGAATTAACAGCTTATATGATCAAATGACGTTAAAGAATGGCACAGGTTATCAGAATTATATCGGACTGGTTAAAACCGGGTTGATATCTTTAATGGCCCGCCTATTTACCTCCGCAAGCCCAAGAGCTTTTCTCGGATAAGTGCCTGTACATCAATAAATTGAGTCATTGTTAGTAAGTATTCATATTAAAAATATCTGCTAACCCATTCGTATATGCATTTTTAGCATATGCACGGAAGGAGGACTTTTGATGTCGACACATCCAGTGGAAATTTTGATCAGCAGTATCCTCATAAAACCAGAGTACTACCCCCGTTTTCAAACTGACCCGGAAAGAATCAAAGAATTTGTTGAAAATATGGAATGTGGCGAAACTTACCCGCCGGTTAATGTGGCGAAAGATGATGCCACTGGCTTTTATGTGCTTTTGGACGGCAAACACCGGATTGAAGCATATAAATTACGAGGGGTGGATAAGATTCTGGCTTTTATTTTTCCTGTAAAAAAAGAACACTGGTTGATGACGGCTGCCCGCTTTAACAGTAAAAGTTCAAAGCCCTTAACTCCAGATGAAATAAAACAGATTATCATCCAATCATGGAAAAATGGAATTAAAGACACTGATGAGATTGCCAGGGAAATGGGCCGGACTGTTCGCTACATCGAGATGATTTTAAAACCCTTACGTGATGATGAACGGAATAAACGGGAAGAAAAAATTATTGAGTTGCATGAACAGGGAATGAGTCAGCGTAAAATAGCTTTTGAGATGGGTATATCTCCAAGCCAATTAGGTAGAATACTTAACCCAAATGAATATACTGCAACTGTCACTTTTAAAAAACAAAACGTATTGTCAGAAGAATTGCCTGATGAAGATCGTATTATTAATGAAGAAAATTCAACAGAGAAATCCAGGTTGGAAAATGAAGGCTCCAAGCCCCCAAATCTAACCCTAATGAACCCTGATGAGAAGAGCAATGATAGACCTCAAACACCGCAAATCGATTTTGTTCCAGGGTCAATTAGGGGGAATACTAGTATTCCGCTTGTGTTGCATAAACGAAATGATTTCGTTTATGCAACACTAGGAAATACTGACAAAAATATTTTATTAAAAATTTCACCTGAAAAATCTGAATTCGCTGATTCAAGCCCAAAGCTAAGTATAAATGGTAACACCGAACCAGATATTAGCCAATCTGAAAATATATTTAAAGAATTTGATGAGTTCGGTGAAGAAGATAAAGATGACTCGCCCCAACAGTCAATTCGTCAAAATCTGGACAGTGAAACCGATAACGAGATTACTCAAAATTCAAATGCGGTCAATTCCAAAGTGATTGACGAATTTCCTGAGTCTAATGGTGATAACATAATCGGCATTCAAAAAAAAATGCCGGAAAAACAAAAGTCAAACAGCGATAATTTACCATTTATAAGTTCAATAGAAAAAAGCCCCATTCTTGATGTTGCAAATACTCCCATATGCCCAGTTGAAGAAAAAAAATATACGCCCTACCCTTCATATCTTGATCAGATTGATTTTTATCGGGAATTTCCCATTCAGGGGCAACATGTGATGAGGACGATGGAACTGGCAAAAAAATATAAATTAGATATCATCGATATTGTTGATGAAGTGAATGAACCCGCCCAATGGGTCAGGAAAGTTTTGATCGCCGCCATCGCGCTTTCATTAATGAATGGCAAAAGATTAGACAAGGCCTCCAGAGTCGAAACCTTACTCGGGATTAATTTTGATATTACCAGATACATCCAAAACGCTCTTCCTTTTCATAGAATGCTTTGCCCCATTTCACCGGAAATGGAGCACTGGTTCAAGG
>CAYZXZ010000099.1:9938-10243 GCA_964481615.1 uncultured Desulfobacteraceae bacterium
TACTGCTAATGATTTGGATTTGATAGCCGAACTTTCAGAGGCCGACAGACGCGATCTGCCTTACCTTCTTAAAGGCGAAACACCTCCCCCAAAAACACCCTGCTTTAAACAATTACCGGATTCCTTTAAAGGTTATTTTAAAACAAGCGCCGGGGTTCTTAATGAAATCCGCGACCATGCCAGAAACAAAATGTTCAATCATGACAGCGCCAAAGAACTGCTCATTCATTTAAATATCAACCAAACGGCGATGAATGAGATATTCTATGCGTTGCGCGAAGGGATAATGTTGTAATTGTAAATTA
>CAYZXZ010000100.1:0-10170 GCA_964481615.1 uncultured Desulfobacteraceae bacterium
ATAGAGCGCCGGACTTCGAATCCGTAGGCCGCAGGTTCGAGTCCTGCCGGGCGCGCCATGAAATCAATAAGTTATGTCAATTCTTTCAACACTCATATTACAAAATTTCCTAAACAGGCATCAGAAGAAATTGCATCCCTCAAAAAATAAATATGGACAAGCTTTCACCCTCACGCCGCTCAGAAAATATGAGGAACATACGGGGAAAAAACACTGTCCCTGAACTTGCAGTCCGTAAACTCTGGCGGTCAAAGACGGCAACGTTCGTGCGATTCAACGTTTCGTGAGCGATGCCCCATGGGACGACAACAAAATTGGTATCAAATATCGCAGTATGGAAAACATCCTGCCGTTCAAGTATGTTCTTGCGGACTCGGTTTGCGGAAAGTGTCAGAAGGCGCCAAAGGGCCGATTGTTTACGAGTTCACCTGACGACAGGTCGTCTTGTTCCGAAGAAGCTTATCGTTATCAAAACCACTATCTACTACATGTTTCTCTAACCAGCAAAGAAAGGCTCCTCGCGAAGGATTCGGCCTGTTTGGCGAATATTCTCCAGCCCGCTGAGCTTTTGCGCAAAATGAATCAGGATGCTGACGATACCTATCAAAGGACTCCGACATTAAATAGATTGGATATCTCAGGGCGATTTGGACCAGAAAAACCTCATCCTCATACATACCAAAACTTTCATCGAAACGAATACCTGTATCAAGGATTTCACGGCGGATAAGTGCACTGCTGGGCGCAGGCAATCCATCCTTAAAAATAACAAGATGTAACGCCTGTTGTGGCGGCATGATCAATATGTCGTGTTGAGTGCCATGCGGAGATACAAAATCCCTATGCATATCTTCTTTTCGTCCTGTCCATCCATACCAATATACCAATGGTCCATAGACCATGGCAGCATCTGGAAACCGCTCAAGTATATCCACCTGTCGCGTCAATTTCTCAGGTAACCAGATGTCATCGATATCCAACATGGCAATATATTTCCCCTGCGCATGCTCCAAAGCGAGATTTCTCGATGCAGCTTGACCTTTATTTACGTGCCCGGGGTGCTTTAGATAGCGTATCCTTTCCGGGTTTGCGGTTGAAAGATTGAAGGCTTTTTCCGAACTGGCGTCAATCGACCCGTCGTCAACAAAAAGGATTTCCCAGTCTCGATAGGTCTGATCGAGGATACTTTTCACAGCTTCGTTAAAAAATCGATTCCCATTCAGAAAGGGGACGATTACAGACACAAGATCTCGTCCCAAGGCAATGTTCGGAATCTTCTGAACTCTCTCGAGGATTCCATCAAAAATTGACTCGGGTTTATCATTCATTAAAGAGGTTTCCCCCGATATAACATCAAAGCTATTCTTTCCCGTTTTTACAACAGATGGTGGAGAGCAGTTGCAAGATTCCGTTAAGTCTCTTCGCATGCGGTGCAACCTGTCCAACTCGATAACTGTCTTTGGTTCATTCATTCGCGAAACATAGGGCATAAATCGTTCTGTCTGTATTATGTTTCCTGCATCAAGAAATTCAGAAAATGCTTGCAATATAATTTGCTGTCTTCTTGACCCCTGACCGAACAATAATGCCGACAGCCCTTTAACTTCAGAGCATATCTCTTTATCAGATTCGAAAATTCGAATAAGTAGCGCCTCACAAGCATTTACTTCCGGCAGTACAAGGCTCCCCGTCCTGGAGTCTAAGAAAGTACGCAATAGCATAACCGCATTCCTTATATTTCCAGCATCCACCGAACGAAACGCGCTTTCAAGAATAGTACTCGAAAACGAGACTAAATTATGATTTTTTACATACATACCGTTGCAACATTAAGGAAGCCTCTAAAAATTCATTTTTTTTAAAGAAGGATTTTTCCGGGCGAAAAATTTTACAGATTTGCTATTTCCCAAGAAGAATCTTGAACATCCGAACCACATCAAAGGGCTTTGTTCCGGCATTGCTTTTCCGCTCTTTTTGACGGATCTTCTCCAGGTGTCGAGTTCTAATCATGCGGCCATTTTGAAGCCCGGTAATCTATCGTAATCGGCATGATCAAGGATGAATTTCTTTAAATCAGAATTATCCGAGTTGCTCAAGAGAAAATCCGGGAGGTTTGTCCGTAGGGCCTGAGCAACAACCATCTCCGAAGGAACCATATCCGTCTTCATTGTTCGCAACCAACTGCCGAAACTTGCCCAGATCTGTGTCCGATAGCCTATCGCCAGATATTGCAGCAGCCCCTGGGCGATACACCCTAATTGGACATACCTGTTTGAAGGAGACCTCGATTTACACCGCAGGCCATATAGCCGGATCACCGTTAGGGGATCAAGCGTAAGCGACGTGCAAAGCAGGATCATGTTTCCTCGCGTGGGATGTTTGATCAGAACCGGATCATTCGGCCGACGGGTCGCCATAAAAGGGACTAATCGTCACCATTTTTGAAAAATTGAGATAAATCAGCTATTTAAAAACACTGTCGACAAAACCGATGTGGTTGAAATTTTTAAACAGTTGGAATTATTCAATTAAACGTTTGGACACTAATGACCCCGTATAATCCCTACAGATATTCCCACTCCCGCCAGCCCGTCATTTGCGGGAAATAAAGGCCCAGTCGGACGGGCCTTTCTTCCCGTGCGGCCATCAAGCGGGCGTATTGGACCATCCGGTCCTGGTAGCGGATTTTCTCTCGATCGAGAAATTCATCGGCCGACCCGCCGGTATGGGTGCCGCTCTTGTAATCGATGATCCACCGGATCCCGGATTCATCCACAAAGGTCCGATCAATGACCACACTGATAACAGACCCATCCACCAGTCCGGTCAGGGCGTATTCGCAGGCCCCGTCCATATGATCCCAGAGAATCCACCTGCCTCGCGGATCCGTAAGGGCCTTTTCCAAGGCTGCCATCACCCGTAAAACAGCGTCATCTACGGCCTCCGGACCCACCCCTGCACGGAGCAGTTCCCTGCGAATCGCATGACCCGACAGACTTACGCGACGGGTATCCCATTTCACGATCCCCTCCCGGCCGATGATTTTCAGCCACTGATGGATCACCAGGCCCGCACGCCGCACCATGTCACCGGCCCAGTCGAACCGGGGGGCATCCTCGAGAGTCCTACCTCTGGGCAAACGGCTGACAACAGATGAAGGTGCCACATCCGCAGGCGGGTCCGGCAGTCGGAAATCCAAGGGAAATCGCCTCATGAACGGCACGATCACGGGCGGATCGGCACTCTTTTCCAGCGGCATATCGACGCCTTCGGGGACTTGCATATTCACATCCGCTCCCGTCTGCGTTTCCATGCCCGCCTCCGCAAACCGATCCCGAATCCAGGGCCACAGCTTGTTAAGCAGGGATTTTACCGGCGGAGGCCTTAATTGTCCGGTATCACCGGCGGGATGCACTCCGGCCAGAATATGAAGCCGCTTTTTTGCCCGGGTCGCGGCCACGTATAGGACCCGCGCGTCCTCGAAATCCCGCTTCCGGTCGTTGATTTTTCGAATGTAGCGATAAATGTTGTCCGTGTCGGTCCCGGTTTCCGGGATGGGCGCCAGAAGCAGGTCTTTTCCGACGCCGACGGACCGTTCCACCCACTGGAGCAGGCGGTGCGGTTCGGCCGGCGGCCGTTTTTCCAGGGCCGGGATGATGACCGTGTCAAATTCGAGCCCCTTGGCCTTGTGAATGGTCATGACCTGCAGCGTGTCATCGGCCCCGGGGTCCGGCCGGGCAAAAAGGGCTTCGGCCGCGTTTGTCAGAGATTCCGGGTCCGCGAGGATTCCGGCCCCTACTTCTTCGTCCAGCAAATCAAAAAACACCCGCGCATCATCCAGGTCCGCCTCGGAAAGTACGCAGGCCGGACCGCCCAGCCGGACCCAGGCCCCTTCCAGCAGCCGGCTGAAAGATTTGCGGTTTCGATGATGCATAAATTCCGATAGAATATCGCGGACCCGTTCAAGCCGGACCCGGCCGTCCGGGCTCAATGCCCGGACACGCGCCGGATCGGCCATGAGATCCAGCAGGGTCTGATCGGCGCCGTCGCCCGCCAGCACATGCAGGTCGGCCAGTGTCAGGCCGCACCACGGAGCCCGCAGCACGGCCAGCCAGGCGATGCGGTCTGCGGGATGGGCCAGCGCCCTGGAAAGGGCGAGCAGGTCCTGAATAAAGGAACGATTTTTCAAGACGTCGATTTCAACGGCCCGAAACGCCAGGCCGGCGGCCTTCAGGGCCGGGACCACATCCGTCAGATGCGTTCGGCCCCGCACTAGGACGGCGATCCGGCCCGACGGATCCGACCGGCGGGCCTCGCAAACAATCCGGACCACGGCGGCGGCTTCAGCCTCCCGGTCAGGCGGCACAAAGGGATGAAATACCACGCCACCCCCCCCCGTGTCCGGCCGAACCGACGACGACGGGGTATAAGAGACCGCGCCCGTGGTTTCATCTTCCATGCGGGGCATGATCCGGGAAAATGCGTCGTTGACCCAGTCGATGACGGCTTTCTCGGAACGGAAATTGACCGAAAGGGTCACGGGTGTAAGCAGGATCTGCCCCATCCCTCGGTGTCGAGCCGCAAGAAACAGGCCCACTTCGGCCTGGCGGAAGCCATAGATGGATTGCATGGGATCGCCCACGGCGAAAAAGGTCCGTCCGTCGCCGGGCATCCAGCCGGCGGTCAGCTTCTCAAACAGGTCGAACTGGGTGACGCTGGTATCCTGGAACTCATCCACCAGAATATGCTGGATCCGGTAATCCATGGCCAGGGCGAGGTCTGTGGGAGACGCGGTATCGCCCAGTGCCCGGCCGGCCCTGAGGGCGATTTCAGCAAAATCCACCTCCCCGGTCGCCGCAAACACCAGCTGCAGATGGCCCACCGCGGCCTTTAGCACTGTAAACAGGGCTTGCATGATCTTCCACTGGGCATCCGCATAGGCCGGCTCCGGCAGCATATCCACATCCGCCAGAGCCTGGTCCAGCTCATCGCAACCAGCCAGCTTTTCCACGAAGGCCGCAAATCGATCCTTGTTTTCCTGGCACCGGCGTTTGAAGTCGTTGTCTCCCTTGATGCCACCCGGGGCCGGAAATCCGGTATTCTTATTGACGGTTTTGCGCCAGGCCCCCTGCCGGGTCAGCAGCAGTTCCCGCAGTCCCCGCCATTGGGAAAGCGCATCGGATTGCCCGTCCGCGTCCGGGAAAAATTCCGGCAGGCCGATCAGCTCCCCACATGCCAAAATCGGCGAATCCACACCCGCCGCATCAAGATTTGACGCGGCAAAACCTGACAGATCCACCAGTTCGCCGACGGCAGATGCCGGGAACCGGTCATGGATCCGCTGTATCGCATCATGGATCAGGGTTGCCAGTGCCCCTTCCAGGGCATCCCGCTGTTGCCTGTCGCCCGGAGCCCGGGGAACCAACATGGATGCCTCGGCCACGTGCCGGAGCCACTGGTCCCGTCTGGACAGCATTTCGGCAATGAGGCGGGCGACATTTTCCAGGTGATTGTCAAGATGACGAACCATGTCCGCAACCGCCCAGGCCCACGGCGCTTCCGATTCCAGATCCGCAATGGTGTTTCGAGCCGCTTCCCGGTAGAGTTCATAAGGGTTTTCGCTGATAGCCGGAATCGCCCCCAAGGCCGACACCAGGGGCATCTGCCGTGCCAGTGCCGCGCACAACGCATCGATGGTCTGAATCCGAAGCCGGGACGGGTTTTCAACCAGGTGCCAGCCGAGACGGGTGTCCTGGGCCAGAACGTCTTGGGCCATCTCCCAGGTCAATCGCTCATGAGCCACGTCAGAGGGATCGTCAATTTTGCCGCGGTTGAGGGCCGATATGAGCCTGCCGCGCATTTCCGCGGCCGCCTTGCGGGTAAAGGTGATGGCGATGATCTCCTCGGGCGAGGCCACCCGCGAGAGCAGTCTGAGATAGCGCTGGATCAGCAGTTCGGTCTTTCCTGATCCGGCCGGTGCCTGCACGATAACAGACCGGTTGGGATCTATAGCCTGCTGCCGCGCCCCTGCATCAGCGATATCAGTCATCGACATCTCCATCTCCAATGGATTCCAGGGCTGTGCCTTCCCCGACACGGCACAGGATGCCCAGGTCACAGTAACGGCAGCTTTTTTGAATGGATACGGGTGAAACCGCTGCATGCCCTTCGCGAACCTCCAAAACAAGCGCCTCGAGTTTCTCCCGCCACCATGTCATTAGCGCTTCAAGGGTTTCATATTTTCCGGACGCAGCCGCCGTAAGTCCCGGGACCAAAGCAGCGTCATCGGCCAAGCCCACGCAGATAATGGATCCTTTTTTAATTTGGGCGAAGATCACGGCTTCCACCGGCGCTTCCGCCATGATGCTGTAGAGCGGGAGCTGGGGATCGGCAATACGATCGCTCAACCAGTCGCCGATATTCACATTCCCGGTTTTATAATCGATAATCGCAATCCTGCCGCCATCGAACCGGTCGATCCGGTCAGCCCGGGTGCGAAGCGTGATTCCGCAGATAAAACAATCCAGGGAGGTTTCCCGACCGATCACTGTAAACGGGGTTCGTTGCTGTTCCAGGGCCATCCACTGCCCGATCAGTTCGGCCAGCCGCTGTTGTTCCAGTGCGGCAAATCGCCGGGTCATGACCCCTGGAAGTCGCCGGCTCAGCTCTTTGACGGCCCTATCCACCGCGGCATCGATATCTTCGGCCAGTTCCGGGGCCGTCCTGCCGGTCAGGACGGCATGACTTTCCAGTTTTGCCCAGAGAAATTCAAGCACACGATGCACAAGGCCGCCCCGGTCCCGGGCGCTTAATCCTGTGGCCGGATTTTCAAGCCTTTCTGCATGAAGCCGATACCGGGCGAATGCGGAAAACGGGCAGGCCGCCTGGGCCTTGAGCAGTCCGGTCCCTCCTTTTACCACGGCATGTTCGGGAAGGACAGGGCCCGTATGATCCGAAATGCTTTCAAACACCACCTCACGGTGGATACGTCGCCAGTACAAAGGTGCTGTTCCCGGTTCACAGCCGACGCCGACGACGAGTTCCGGCAGGTGATGAATCAGAGGACTGGGATAAAGCGAGGCTTCCCCGTCCGCGGCCCCATGGCTCACCACGATTTCATCGGCGGCCCTGAGCAGGCGGCGGGTGATGCGATGCGCGAACACGTACTCCCGCTCCGGCGAAGCATGGGGCATATCCAATTCCCGCTGCAGTCGGACCGGCAGGAAGGGATTGGGTCTGGCCGGCGCGGGCCAGTTTTCCTGGTGCATGCCCGTGATCCAGAGATGATCGAAATCTTCTCCCGAAGCTTCCAGCAGACCCATGACCTGCACCGGCACCTCATCGGTTTCCGGTTGAAAGGTGATAGATGCCATATACCGGGTAAAATCCGCCAACGCGGTTTCCGGGTCCGTTTCTTTTGCCACTTGATCCATTTCCGCATATCCGGCCAGTGCATTCCGCCACGCCTCATGCACCTGCCAGGCATCGCTTGCAAGGGGGCTATCGCCGGGCCAGCCCAGAATACGGAGCCATTGGTCGAAGGCGGCGGCCCAGCCGGAAGGCAACCGGCGCAAGGATACCTCTTCGATCGCCCTATTACATTCAGCCAGCCGTTCTGATAGAATCGGGCATGCGGCAGCGGTTTCCGCGGCCGAAAAAACCATACCCACAAACCGATCCAGGGAAAATTCCACCTCTCCGATGCTTCGGATCCGGGCGTCCAGCAGTGCCCGCCGAGAGCCTTCGACCCCAGCCCCTGCCCAGAACGTGGACCGGAGCCATCGGCTGCATTCGCCGACGGTAAGCCGACGGCGAACAAGGGCAAGACCGGCCAGTGCGTCATGGATCATCGGATACTGCGTCAGCGGTGCGCCCAGGGAAAGATTGTACAGCCGGGAAGGGGCAGCGCCGGGTGTTGTCACCATGGCGGGATGAAACCAATCGTCGAATATCCGGATCATCTGTTTGCGGATGGCAGCCAGATCCGGCACAATAATGCCGATGCGGGCTCCGGGATGATCCACCAGCCTCCGGGCCGCCCATCGGGCCGCGGCGTTCAGTTCGGCATCAGCATCGGCAAACACGGTTTGAACCGCGCTGCCGCGCCGGTTTGGATGCGCCATGACCGCCACTTGTGACCCGGATGCGGCCAAGGCGTCGATGATGATTTTTTCCCGTGGGGTCCATTCATCAAAACCGGCCAGGATCATCTGACGCGGGGCCTGGATCCGGCCCGACGTCACAAGAGCGGCCACGGCACGGCCAAGACCGGCCGTATCCCGCCACTCCCGGTCCCGGCAGATGTCTGCAAAACGCGCCGACCATTCCATAAACGCCGATGTGTCTTTTGAGGGAGCATAGGCCAATGTTTCAGCCCGCACCTGCCAGTTCGCACAGAGATCCCATGCCTCCCGTGCGGTTTCGGCGGCTTGTGGGATCTGCAGCAAGCCGCGACCATTGGCGGAATCCGTGATGATCTGCTGCCATACCCGGATTTCCTGGGCCGGCTTGAGCAGCATCGGCAAGGGTTTTCCGCCCTCGGCCGCAGCAGCCTCGGCGGCCGCGTTGTATTCGCGCTCGCACCAGGCGGAAAAAGAAATAATATCAGGCGTTTCCCAGACAAGACATCCCTCGGCAATTTTGTGCGCATGATAACAGGATGCCAGGTAACGGGCCAGGCGCCGGTTTACCACCGCCAGGGTGGCCCCCGCGTCGATCCGCCTGAAAACCTCTTGCTGGTATAATACTGGAATATCCGTCATTTCAGAATCATCCGAATAGCAGTATCGCGCAGGCCGAAAACCCGTGGCATAGCCCGGTTTTTCGCCGCCGATATGCCTGTTTCAATCCGCCTATACCGCCCGTTAAGGCAAAACGCCATCCCGAGCAAAAAGTCATGATTTGGCGCCGGCCTGATACGCGTTAGCTTTCGGCTGCCGGCAGCAGATGCATGAATTTTCTGTTCGCCCGATGAAACGGGTACCGGTCCAGGTCGCGCAGATGCACCCAGGCAGCCCGGCCGTCTCTGAAAAGGCCATCAATTTTACCGGAACCGTCCGTGGTTCCGGTTGGGTCGGAGCTGTCGAACCAGGCCGGAATTTCGGCCACCATTGATTCATTTCTTTGAATGGAATCATCCTTTTTGCAGGGTCCGGTCGAAGAGTCTGGGCCGCCCAAAGCACCCGGACTCCCCGACCGGCCCAAATCCGAACAGACAAACACAAGGGCCTTGAGCCGAAAATGGGTGTAGGCGTGGCGAACCCGGGTCAACAGCGACGTGACAACCACATCAAGTCCGACATGTTCGCGCATGATCCGGACGCAGGCGGCTTCTGGCGATTCCCCGTCCACGATATCGCCGCCGGGAAATTCCCACAGCCCGCCGAGAAGGCCGTTTTCGGGCCGCCGAACAATGAGGACCCGCCAACCGCGAAAAACAACCCCTACCGCCTGCCGGCGTTCCGGAACGGGGGACTTGACCTCCCGGACGGGATAGGACGCCACGGCATGATCCCGATGCGCACGGCACTTTCCGGACAACGGACAGGCCCGGCAATCCGGGTTTTTCGGCCGGCAGACCAAGGCGCCCAGTTCCATGACCGCCTGGTTGAACGTACCGGGATCACCATGATCCAGCATGGCCCCGGCCAGACCGTGAAATATTTCATAAGACGATGCCCTGTTCACCGGCGCGCCCTCTTTCATGAGCCGGGCCAGGACCCGTTTCACATTGCCGTCCACAACCGGCAGAGGCCGACCAAATGCAATGCTTAAAACCGCCGCGGCGATATAATCCCCGACTCCGGGCAAAGATCGAAAGGCTTTAGGATCGTCGGGAATCCTTCCCTCGTGCCGATCGGCGACAATAACGGCCGCCTTGTGAAGATTCCGCGCCCGGGCATAATACCCCATCCCCTCCCATATCATAAGAACATCCTGGAGGTCGGCGCCGGCCAGCCGGAAAATATCGGGAAACCGGTCACTGAATCTAAGGTAGTAGGGAATAACAGCGGCAACCTGAGTCTGCTGGAGCATAACCTCGGAAACCCAGATATGATAGGGGTCCTTTATCCGGCGCCAAGGGAGGTCTCGCTGGCTGGACAGGTACCATGATATCAGTGGCTTATGGGTCCATTTCAGGTCGATGACATCCGCCTGAGAAACAGTTTC
>CAYZXZ010000101.1:0-9830 GCA_964481615.1 uncultured Desulfobacteraceae bacterium
AAATTTTGCGCTCACCAAAACCAAAAACCGGGGTTTTCTGTCAGACACTAATTATCTTCGCTTTAGGGATTGATTTTCAGGTATTTTTTACGCACCAGCCGCCAGGCCACGACGAAAAAGGCGGTCAGGGGGATGGCAAGGATCATGCCTAGAATACCGCCTAATGCCTTACCCCAGAAAAAAATGGCGATGATGATGGCCAGGGGGTGAAGGCCGGTGCTGCGGCGCATGATTTTGGGTGTAAGCAGGTAGCTTTCGATGAGCTGAACGATTATAAATATTATAAGCACCAGCATTAGCGTTATAAAGCCGCCGTCCTGCTGTATAAAAGCAAGAGGCAGGACCGTAAGCAACCCCAGCGTGCTGCCAAGGTAAGGGATGATGTTGAGCAGGCCGATAATAATTCCCAGGAACGCGCCGAATTTCAGACTGACCAGGGAAAAGCCAATGGCTAAAAGAATGCCCATGATCATGCCGATGAGAATTTGGCCCCTGAAAAAGGCCACAATAATCCGGGCGAATTCTCCGGCCAGGAAGGTCATGTCCTCCCGGAATCTTTCGGGGATGAAGGAGAGTTGGTCGTCCATGGTACGTATAGGGTTTTTTTCGGTCAGCAGGAAGAAGAATAAGTAGATGGGAATGATTGCAAGCCCTGCAACCAGCGTAAAGATACGCGCCAGGTAATCTCCCATGGTGTTGAGGGCGGGCAGGGACGATCCCATGATTTTTTGGAAATGTCCGGAAAGGGTTTTCAGGTGTTCGCGCAGGGCATCCGGATTCAGAGCGTCAAGCATCCATTCCGATGCGCCCGGAAGGAAACGTGCCAGAAGGCCTGCTATCTGGTCCAGCAGCGTAGGCAGATATTCCACAAAAGCTCTGGCCTGAATGAAAATCACTGGCAGAGCCAGCGCGGTCATGAGCAAAAAGAAAATAACCACCAAACTATACAGCATGACAATAGAGAAACTGCGGCCGATCCGCATTTTTTTTTCGATCCATACTACAATAGGTTTGAGCATCAGGGCCAGTATCCCGGCCACGGCAAGGGGCCAGAGAACGTCGGCGAAATAGATGACGATCCATTGCAGGAGCAGAAAAATACCGAAAAAAAAGGCCCCGATCAGATTCAGGGCAAGGAGCACCAGGGCGATACTGACCAGTCGCCGCTGCAACGGGCTTAGCAATTCATGGGTATCGGAATTTGTCATGTCTCATCCTTGCAAATCTGTTTATGCATGGTTTTTAAGATTCAGGGCCACTGGGTGGGGATTGAGATAAGTCTGGAGAGCCAGGTACGGCTGTTTGTATTTTCGAACATAATGATTAAAAAGGGTGATGGGAACGATCAGCGGCACATGGCCGTCCCGGTAGCGGTCGATGATTTTTAAAAGTTCCGTTTTTTCATCGGCGCTCAAATCGTTTTTGAAATATCCCATGATGTGCTGAAGCACGTTGATATTTTTTTTGGTCGTTGTTTTCAGCCGAAGGGCGTCTTGAAGCAGTTTCTCATACTGGTCATAGGTCTGTTCGATGGACATTTGAGATGTGCCGGCTGCCAGTTTGCCCATCCTTGAATAAATGGCCGGGTTGTGGGAGAGAATGAGCAACTTGTGGTGGGTGTGAAAATTCACCAGGTGTTTCATGTGCGGCTTCAGGTCTATGGTGTCGCGCCAGCGTTTTAAGGTAAAAATGGTTTCAATGAAGTTTTCCCGCAGTTTGGGGTCATGCAGGCGTCTTTCTTCTTCCACCGGTATTCTCGGAAAATGATTCATGAAGGCCCGGGCAAAAATTCCGACCCCCTTTTTTTCCGGCATTCCTTTTTCATTGTAGACCTTGATCCGTTCCATGCCGCTGCTGGGTGAGTCGGATTTAAAAATAAAGCCGTACAGGTTTTCCTTTTCCAGATCTTTGAGACGTTTTTGCGCCCAATCATTCATGCGTTTCGTATGGTCGATCCCCGTCCTGGTGGTGACCAGCCGGGGGCTTTCCATTTTTCCTACGAGGCGCAGGGTTTCCCGGGGAATGCCGAGTCCGCATTCGGCCTCCGGGCAGACCGGTACATACGACACGTACTGTCCAAAGGTGTTCGTCAGAAAACGATCCAGCTTGTGACCGCCGTTCCACCGAACGTTTTTCCCCAGCAGGCATGCGCTGATGCCGATTTTGATGGCGTCTTCCATTTTATGTTTCCTGATATAATAGATTATTTTTACGTGAAAATCATCAAGATTTCAACATAAAGTTAAAGTTAACTTTAATTTTTATGTTGCATTTTTAAAAATATAAAGTTAAAGTTAACTTTAACTTTATGGTAGAGGATCAAAATGGCGAATCGAGAGGGTAATTCAAAAAATACGTACACCATATCCGAACTGGCGGATGAACTGGAAATAAGTCCATCAAGCATACGTTTTTATGAGGATAAAGGTTTGATCAATCCGCGGCGTACTGCGGGCAATCAAAGAGTTTACTTGAAAAAACACCGTGCGCGGCTTAAAATGATTCTCCGGGGGAAACGATTCGGATTTTCTTTAGATGAAATCGGTGAAATGATCGGTATGGAAAACATGCAAATGAATGAAATAGAGCAGATCAACCGCAGCCAGATGTTTTTCGATAAAAAAATCGAGGAAATCCACGATCGCAGGGCCGAACTGGATTTTATGGAAAAAGACCTTCTTTCATTTAAGCAGAAACTCGAAAGGCGGAGGAAAGAGCTTGATGATGAGGAAAAATAGCAAACACATAGCGCGTAAGGGAGGTCGGTGTGGAATTTGATCTGACCAGACAACAGGAAATGATCCGCAAGGAGGTCCGGAAATTCGCGGAAAGTGAAATCGCGCCCGTTGCCGGGCAACTGGATGAAACCGAGACCTTTTCCGTGGAACTGACAAAAAAAATGGGTGAGATCGGCTTGTTTGGCATGTTCGTTTCCGAAGCCTACGGTGGGCAGGAACTTGATTATATCTCTTATATTATCGGCGTTGAAGAAATCGCAAGGGTGGACGGATCTCAGGCTGCTACCGTGGCAGCCGGAAACTCACTGGGGATCGGACCTATCTATTATTTTGGAACCGAAGACCAGAAAATGAAATATCTGCCCAAGCTCTGCACGGGCGAAGCTTTATGGGGATTCGGCCTGACCGAGCCCACCGCCGGTTCCGACGCCGGCGGAAGCAAGACCGCGGCTGTTCGAGATGGGAACGAATGGGTCATCAATGGCTCGAAAATTTTTATTACCAATGCCGCCTGCGAACTTTCTCTCGGCGTGACGGTCCAGGCCGTAACCGGTCGGAAACCCGACGGCAAGCCGATATACACCTGTTTCCTGGTGGAAAACGGAACCCGGGGTTTTAAGACCCAGGTAATGCACGGCAAGATGATGTGGCGGGCATCCAATACCGCGGAACTTTATTTCGATGATGTGCGCGTTCCAGCAGAAAACATTCTCGGCGAAGAGGGACATGGATTCCACCAGATGCTCCAGACGCTAGACGGCGGGCGGCTTTCCATCGGCGCCATGGGTCTCGGAGGAGCCCAGGGGGCCTATGAGGCGGCCTTGAAATACGCCCAGAAACGCGAGCAGTTCGGAAAACCCATCAGTAAATATCAGGCCGTGGCCTTTAAACTGGCAGACGCGGCTATCGAGTTGGAATGCGGCCGGAATCTGCTGTATAAAGCCTGCTGGCTCAAGGATCAAAAACGGCCGTTCCAGAAAGAAGCGGCCATGGCCAAAGTCTACTGTTCGGAACTCATGCATCGTGTGGCAAACAACGCCGTCCAGATTCACGGCGGATACGGCCTGATGAAGGAATACAGCGTGGAGCGGTTTTATCGGGATCAGAAACTGCTCGATATCGGCGAAGGGACTTCCGAAATTCAGCGACTGGTTATTTCCCGTTATATCGGGTGTTGATGGCGTATTTTAGATGCCGGTTCTTCTGTTTCAAGCAGTTTAAATGCACGAATTGTAAATATGACAGAATCGCAAAGAGTCGATTGTGAGCGAGATCTTGGATTTCGGGGAAAGAAGCGAACAATCCGACTTGTTGGGATGCCGTCAAAGATATTTCCCTAATCATCATCGTGGAGGCGTTTATGTCGGAAAACGTGTTAAAAATCAATATTGCCGACGGAGTTGCGGTTCTGACGCTGAACCGGCCCGAAGTCATGAATTCATTTAATTTTGAACTTCTTTACGCTCTGCGGGACGCGGTAACCGATATCCGTTTTAATCCGAACGTTCGTGTGGTCATCATCACCGGGACCGGCAGCAAGGCGTTCTGTTCCGGGGCAGATCTCAAGGAGCGCATCACGCTCACCGCCGATGAAGTCAAAAAGTTCATTCACACCATCCGGACCCTGTTTACGGACATTGAAAACCTTAATAAACCCGTGATTGCGGCTATCAACGGCGTGGCTCTGGGGGGCGGAACCGAACTGCTGCTGGCCTGCGACATACGCATCGCCGCATCTAATGCCGCTATGGGGCTTACTGAAACCCGGCTCGCCATCATTCCCGGTGCCGGCGGCACCCAGCGGCTTCCAAGGCTCATCGGCAGGGGAAAAGCCAAGGAGCTGATATTCACAGGCAGACGCGTTGACGCCACTGAAGCCCTGGATATCGGCCTGGTAAACCGGATCTGCGATCCCGACGATCTCATGGCCTGCGCCAAAAGCATGGCATCCATGATCTGCGAATGTGGCCCTATCGCCGTTGAGCAGGCCAAATACGCCATCAACGCCGGGCTCGAAACCGACCTTCATACCGGCCTTGCCGTAGAATCGAATGCTTACTGGATCACAATTCCCACCGAGGATCGTCTCGAGGGGCTGGCAGCGTTCCGCGACAAGCGCAAACCCGTTTACAAGGGAAAATAAAAGGAACCGATATGACGGAGATAAGCACTGAAAATCGACAATTCTGGGAAACCGAGGAAAAAAAGCTGGATGAACGGGTGTATCAGGCCATGTGGCCGGGTGGAGACAAGGCGGTGGAGAGGCTTCGTAAACAGGGCAAGCGCCCGGTGCGCGAACTGATTGACATGCTTATCGACAAGGATACCGAATTCTACGAACTCAGCAGCATCGCCGGGTTCGGCGTGAACTACCCGGAAGTCGATGATGTCCCCTGCGCCGGAATTGTTACCGGAATCGGAAGGATCTGCGGCAACTGGACCATGATTTTCGGCAACGACAGCCGGGTCAAGGCCGGCACCTATTTTCCCATCACCCTGAAAAAACATATGCGGGCCCAGGCCATTGCCGAGAAAAACGGCCTCAACTGCGTCTATATCGCCGATTCCGGCGGCGCATTTCTGCCCATGCAGGCTGACGTGTTCCCGGATGACCAGCATTTCGGCACCATGTTCTACAACATGGCCCGGATGTCGGCCATGGGCCTTAAGCAGATCACGCTGAGCACGGGCGGCAACACCGCGGGCGGAGCTTATATTGTTTTCATGGCCTGCCAGTCGGTGATGATCGATCGCATGTCCTATTCTTTTCTTGGCGGTCCGCCGCTTGTTAAAATGGCCACCGGTGAGGTGATTTCCGCTGAAGACCTCGGTGGCGCCAGGGTACATACCCACGTTTCCGGCGGGGCTGATCATTTCTGTCAAAATCAGGAAGATGCCATCGCCCGGGTGCGGGATATCCTTTCCCTTGAGCCGCCACAAACCAGTCATCTTCATCGTTACGCCGAGTCGTCGCCCCTGGTCCCGGAAGATACCATCTATGATCTGCTTCCCGCGGCCATTCACCAAGGCATTGACGGACGGGCTGTTCTGGCCGCCCTGTCCGATGACAGCCATTTCATCGAATACAAGAAAGATTACGCCCCTGGGCGAGGAGACAACATCCTGGCCGGAAAGATCCGCATCAAGGGTTTTCCTTTGGGGGTGATCGCCTCCAACAAGATCGGCGTGATTTTCGAGGAAGCGGCCCGCAAGGCTGCGGAATGGATCATCCGGTGCAGTTATGAAAAACTGCCTATTCTGTTTTTGCAGGCCTCACCGGGATACATGGTGGGATCGGAATCGGAACATTCCGGTATCGGGAAATACGGCTCCGACATGGTCCGGACTGTTTCCTGCGCCCAGGTGCCCAGGATTCAACTGGTCATCGGCCCGGACAACGGGGCCGCCAATTACGGCATGTGCGGCCGGGCTTACCGTCCGAATTTTCTCTTTGCCACCATGCGTGGTCGAACATCGGTAATGAGCGGCCGGAGCGCGGGCGGTGTGCTGCTTTCCATCGAAGAACGAAAGCGCCAGTCCGAAGGACGGCCCATGACCGACGAAGAAAAAGAGGCCTTTTACAGGATGATGGTGGAAAAATACGACGGCGAAGCCCATCCGTTTTTCTGCGGGGCACGCCTGTTGAACGACCGGGTGTTAAAATTTTCCGAAATTAGGAACTGGCTCGCCATGGCCGTCGAAGTCAGCACGCTGCGGCCCATCGGTGAACCGAGTTTTGGGAATGTAAGATTTTAATTATGGCTTCAAGCCCATATTCAGCAAATCGTTTTTTGGATTTTCATGATTGCCGGTGGGCTAAACTTAACCTTACCCAATAGGAGAAACCATGTCAGATCTTTATATTTCAAAAAAACAGTTTGCAAGGAAAAAAGTTGAACTCAGCGATATCACCATCAGGGACGGCTTACAGTCGCTGGAAACCATCATTGATACAGACACCAAGGTCAAGTATCTGGAAGGATTGATTATTGCAGGCTTTAAACGTATGGAAGCCACGAACTACGGCCACCCGAAATTTGTACCCTTTTTCCCAGATGCCACGGAAGTACTGAAAAGACTGCTCAACAGCGAGACTATGGCGCCGGACGGCAGAACCATCGGTGAAATGATGAAACGCAACGGCGGCGATGTGGAGCTTACAGCGGTTTCCATTCATGAAACAGGCGCTGAGCGTGCCTTTAAAGATTTTGATGCGGGGCATGGCCCGGACCGCATCCTGCAGATGACCTCAACCTGTCCCGAACATCAGAAAGCCAATTCGGGCAAGACGCACGATCAGTATTTCGCCATGACCGAGCAGGTTATAAAAGCCGCTCATAGCCGGGGAATGGTGGTAAACGGCACCGTCAGCACCATCTGGGGAAGCCCTTTTGACAAATTCAATAAGCAATATACCATAGAGCAAAAGCTCGATATTGCCATTTCCTTTGTAAAGCGCTACCTGGATTGCGGGGCCGATGATATCGAACTCGCCGATCATGACGGCTCGGTGACCGATTATCACAAAGCCCATGAATTTTTTAGCCGTGTACTTGACCCCAAAGAGATGGGAATCGGGCCGGACGGTCGCGATTATGCCGACCCCAAGCTCTACATTGCGCACTTCCACACCAAAAACATGGCCTCGGCTTTACGAAATGCCGCTGCCGCCCTTAAAGCCGGAATTATCCGGTTTGAATCCTGTATGTCGGGAATCGGCGGACAATCGGCCAACATGGTTGACGGGGTCCCGATTGCAGGGCGTGAGGGCGATTACTACAGCGACCATTTTAACCATGGCCTGATTTCCACGGAAGACATGGTGGCCATGTTTCATGAGATTGGGGTGGATACCGGGATCAATCAAGACAAACTGTTGGCCCTGGGACGGGACTTTCGTGACGAGGTTTTGGATACTTTTGCCGCTAAACAGAAAAAATTCGGACGCGAGACCATGCCCTGCCGTTCATTCATGCTGTTAAATGGAAAGCTGCCCATAAGCGTTACCGAATTATACAGCGCATAACGGCTTCAGCCCGATATAAGAAGCTTTTTTTAAAAAAAGGAGTAAGTCTCATGCCCAAACTACTCTGGGAGCCATCGGAAGATCGAATCAAACAGACCAATATTTATCGGTTTATGCAGGGCATAAATCAAAAGTATCAGTTGGATTTAAAAGAATATCAGCAACTCTATCAATGGTCTGTTGATAACATCCCTGATTTCTGGGCCGCCTTATGGGACTTTGCTGAAATCAAATGTTCCCGTACGTATGACCGGATTGTCGACACCCTCGATACAATGCCGGGGGCCAGGTGGTTTGAAGGCGCTTGCCTGAATTTTGCCGAAAATCTTCTGCGTTATCAGGATGATCGGACAGCGTTGGTGTTTCACGGTGAGGACCGGGCATCCGTATCATTGACCTACCGTGAACTTTTTACGGAAACCGCCCGTGTCGCGGCGTCACTCAAGGCCCTCGGGATTCGTCCCGGGGATCGGGTGGTGGGGTTCATGCCAAACATGCCCCAGGCTGTGATTGCCATGCTTGCCGCTGTCAGCCTCGGCGCCACCTGGTCTTCCTGTTCGCCGGATTTCGGGATCAAAGGGGTCATGGATCGGTTCGGTCAGATCGCCCCCCGGGTACTGTTTACGGCGGACGGCTATTTTTTCAAAGGCGCGGCCATTGACTCCCTGGCCCGCATCACCGAGATTGCCCGGCAGATTCCTTCCATCGAGCAGATCGTGGTGGTGCCATACACCCAGGCGTCTCCTGATATTTCCACCATTCCCAGGGCGGTTCTGTTCGATGATTTCAAGGATTCCAAGGCCGGACCCGAGATCGATTTTGTGCAGCTTCCGGCGTATCACCACCTCTATATCATGTATTCCTCCGGCACCACCGGCCTTCCCAAGTGCATGGTCCAGAGCAGCGGCGGTATTCTCGTCAACCATCTCAAGGAATTGATCCTTCATACCGACCTTAAGCGGAATGACGTGATTTTCTATTTCACCACCTGCGGCTGGATGATGTGGAACTGGCTGGTCAGCTCGCTGGCGGTCGGGTCAACGGTGGTTTTGTATGACGGAAATCCGTTTCATCCGGACCCAGGTGCGCTGTGGCGCATGGCAGAAGATGAAGGGATCACCGTCTTCGGCACCAGCGCCGGATATCTGGCGGCACTCAAAAACAGCGGTGCGCGGCCCGCAAAGGAATATGATCTTAACGCGCTTCGGGCCGTGCTTTCCACCGGATCTCCGCTGTCCGAGGAGGGTTTTGATTTTGTCTATCAGGACATCAAATCCGATCTTCAGCTTGCATCCATTTCCGGAGGAACCGATCTCAACGGCTGTTTTGCCCTGGGCAATCCCATCGGGCCGGTCTACAAGGGTGAACTGCAATGCCGCGGTCTTGGTATGAAAGTGGAAGCCTTTGACGAATCCGGCTGCCCGGTCATCGGCCTGCAGGGGGAACTGGTCTGCACGGCCCCGTTTCCGTCAATGCCCATTGCCTTCTGGAAGGATGCAGACGGCGCAAAATACAGGGACGCCTATTTCGATGTGTATCCCGGTATCTGGCGTCATGGGGATTATATTGAAATCAACGATCACGGCGGGGTCAAGATCTACGGCCGGTCGGACGCAACCCTCAATCCCGGCGGGGTAAGGATCGGCACAGCTGAAATCTACCGGCAGGTGGATCAGCTTGATGAAATCGCCGATTCCGTGGTCATCGGCCAGGAATGGAAGGGCGACGTGCGGGTAATTCTGTTCGTGCAGTTGGCGCCGGGATATGAACTGACCGAAGACCTGAAGCAGAAAATCTGCAAGACCATTCGTGCAAATGCGTCACCGCGCCATGTGCCGGCCAAGATCATTACCGTTCCCGACATTCCCTACACCCTGAACATGAAGAAGGTGGAACTGGCCGTAAAGAAGATGGTGGAGAAAAAGCCGGTGCTCAATCGGGATGCGCTCAAGAATCCAGAAGCCCTGGATTTCTACGGCGATATCGCCGAGCTTCAGACGGATTAGAAAAGGGTTTATATGAAAATGTTCATAACCATTTGAATGTTCTGCCTTTCGTGTCGCTCG
>CAYZXZ010000102.1:0-9808 GCA_964481615.1 uncultured Desulfobacteraceae bacterium
TGATCCACTCGCCGCGCCCGACCCGGGCCGAAGTCTCGGTTGTGGCCAACGCCTGTCTGGACCACACGGATGCGGTCATGCTCTCAGGCGAGACCGCTGTCGGCAAATATCCGCTGGAGGCGGTCCGCATCATGGCCAAAATCGCTGCGGAAGTGGAGGCCAGCCACAGCACCTTCACGGACACATCATATGAAGGTGAAAACAATGTGACCAGTTACCTGTCCAAGGCGGCGGTCAAAGCCGCGCTTCGGCTGAACACAAAAGCACTGATCGCCGATACCATCAGCGGAAAAACCATCCTCAGCCTTGCGGCTTATCGAGGGGGAAACATCCTTTTCGCCCAATGTTACAGCAAACGGGTGATGCGGGAGCTGTCCATCTCCTTCGGCGTCCATGCGAATTACATGCAGTCGGATCTGACCACCCATGAATTTCTGGAAGCCGCCCTGACCCGGCTCATGGCTGAAGGTCATTTCGGCCCGGACAGCCTGATCACGGTCCTTGCAGGCAATTTCGGCTCCGATGCGGGCGCTTCCTATGTGGAGATCAGCACGGCCAAAAACCTGCTCGAAAAAAAATAGGATACTCTCAAATAAAGGAGATCCGAACGCGGCCCTTACTGCATGGATCGCCCGGCATCCATCGCCTGCTTGAGCCGCAGACGCGCCATGTCAAAATCCGGGCGAACAGATAACGCCCGCTGAAAAGCATCGACGGCGCCGTTGACATCACCTTGGTGAAACAGGGCCACACCGAGATTGTAATGAGCCTCGGCAAAATCAGGAGCGACGCGGATTGCCTCCCGGTAGTGGATCGATGCTTCCTCCGCCCTTCCCGCCTGAAAGAGGACATTGCCCACCCGGTAGCGGGTATCTTCATCATCCGGATCGATCCGGATGGCCTTGAGATAATGATCGAGGGCCTCATCAGGCCGCCCCTCTTTATCCAATGCAATGGCAAGATTGATGTGAAGCCTTGCATTTTTGGGTTGAAGTTTGAGGGCCGCCTGGTAGTGCCGGACCGCATCCCCGTCATGCCCCTGAAGGGAGAGGGTGTTACCCAGGTTGATGTGGGCGTCGGCGAATCCGGGTTTGATCCGCAGGGCCTCCCGGTAATGAAAAACCGCTTCTGCAGGGGCTTCCCGGCGTGCAAGGACATTTGCCAGGTTGTAATGGGCGATGAAATTGCCTTCGGTGATATCGAGGGCACGCCGAAACAGGACCTCGCTGTTTTTCCAATATCCCGCCTGCTGCCAGGTCAGTCCTCCGAAAACCAGAAGCAGGATACCGGCCCCAACGGCAAGAACTGGTGTTTGATGCCGCCATTTCCGGGCCGCATCGGCAAGGCCCCATGTCATCATGATAAAGAGCCCGGTCAGCGGAATGTAGGTATACCGGTCCGCCATTGCCTGCATCCCCACCTGCACCAGACCGATCACCGGCACAAGAGTTCCCAGGAACCAGAACCATCCAAAAATGACATAGGGCTGTTTCCCGGCCCGGGCCAGCGCGAAAACCGTTATGCCGGCCAGCAGAAGGACGGCGCCGGCTACCTGCCACACGGGCGGCATGCCTGGATGGGGATAGAGAAAAGCCAGGTCGGACGGCCAGATCATTTTAATGATATAGGCCGCATACGCGACAACGGCGTTGGCGATTCTGACCGTCAGGGGGAAAATATCCAGATCTTTGACCGCGCCGCCGGATGCCTGGGCATAAATCGTGACCACGGCAGACAGGACCGACAGGGCCAGCAGCGGGATTTTTTCCCGGATCAGTCCGAAAACCACCGCGCGGCGCCTGTTCACGCCGCCTTTGCGATGCGACCATTGGAATCTTTTGAGGGGCCAGTAATCGAGCAGCAAGAGCACAAAGGGCAGGGTCACCACCATGGGTTTGCTCATCAGGCCCAAGCAGAAACATGTTGCCACGGTCAGATATCGCCGCATGGACGGGGCCGCCGCATACCAGGCATAGGCCCACAAGGAGATCATCCAGAAAAAGGTGCTGAGCAGATCCTTTCGTTCCGAAACCCACGCCACCGATTCAACATGCAGGGGGTGGAGTGCGAACAGGGCCGCCACAAAAGCGCTCTTCGGTATTGCGCCGGTCATTTTCGAAAACACTACAAATACCAGGAGAGCGTTGAGCACGTGAAAGATCAGGTTCATCAGGTGGTGGCCGCCGGGGTCCATGCCGAACAGCGACACATCCAGCATGTGAGACAGCCATGTCAGGGGGTGCCAGTTCCCGGCATGGACCGTCGTAAACGCCCAGACGATCCCTTCCACAATGAGTCCGCCGCGAACGTTTATGTTTTCGGTGACATATTCCGTGTCATCATAATTGATGAATTCAAAGTGCCGGACCTGCCCGTAAACCAGCAGCGTCGCCGCCGCCAGGGCCAGCAGGAAAAATATCCCCAAGCGGTCGAAACCAAGGACGGGATTGGATAAGGCCTTTTCCGGCGGCATGATATCATTGCCTTTTCGTGTAAATTTATATTTCAGGATATCGCCTTGCGACGCTTTATGCATTTGTCTTCCGATTCCGGTTTTTTTGCCGAAACCTTCCGCTTTAATAAGCCGACGCCATACGCTTTCCATTTACGGAATTTTCCTTCCGGTGTCAATTTTCAAGATCCGCCGGAATGGAAAAAGCGACGAAAGGTTCTGCTTCTGTTCGACTTTCCGGTTGACTTTCCTTGACATCGTCATTTCCTTCTTTATATATTTCCTTTCGAAATATAAAATTGATGATATGTAACCATGCAGCCGTCACATAAATGAAACGATTGACATCCGTAACCACCAAAAACTAAAGAGGGAACACAATGAAAAAAAGCTTTTTGTGTCTTACCGCATGCTTTTTAGTGATGATCCTGACATCAACGGCATTTGCCGGCGGCGTTGTCAATAAAACCAACTGGAGCGCGGAATATATCCGGACCATGAACCGGAACGCGGCCACGGATTACGCCGACATCGTCTTCTACAACCCGGCCGGCACCGTTCACATGGACCCCGGCGCCTATGTGAATTTTTCGGCCCACTATTTTCCAAAGCATTACCAGGACCATATCACGACGGGCCCTTTTGCCGGCCGTTACAAGAGCGATGAGCCGTCCGTGGTGCCCGGGCTTTTCACCATGTACAACAAGAATCAATGGTCCTTATTTTGCGGCGTCAGCAACGTGGTGGGCGGTGGAAAAGTCAAGTTCGACGACGGCTCCCTGACCACCGTGGCCATCGGCGCCCAGGTCATGGCCGGCGCGAATGCCAAGCTGGCAGGCTTCGGCGTGCCGGAAGCGGCCCGCTACCATACGATCAAATCTCAGAAGATGGAAGGGGAGCAGATGGGGCCCGGAATAATGATCGGCGGGGCCTACAAGATCAGCGACAAAATATCGCTCTCGCTGGGAGTTCGGCATATCGACGCTCAGAAGGAAGCTGCCGGAACCGTGACCATCGCCACTACCGGCAGCCTGATCCCCATACCCGGCGGCACCGGAAACATGAATGACGACGTTACCGGTCGTGTCAACTATGAATGGGACGCCGATGGATGGGGCGGCATCTTCGGCATCAATTACACTCCGAGCAGTAACACGACCTTTGCTGCCCGTTATGAAACCAGGACCCGCCTGGACTACGAATATGACATAAAGGAAGATAATCTCGGCATCCTTGCAGCCCGAGGCGTCACCGATGGCATGAAAGGACGGGAAGACCACCCCGCTACCCTGGGCCTGGGGGTTTCCCACCGGTTTTGCCCGGGAATCCGGATGGAGACCAACCTGACCTGGTATTTCAACAAAGGTGCGGACTGGGCCGGGACCGAACGTAATTTCAGGGACGGCTACGACCTGGGTCTCGCGCTTGAATACAACTTCACCGAGAAGCTGCTGGGCAGCATCGGCTACCTCTACACCGAAAACGGGATCAAGGACGGAATCACTAATGATATCGGAATCAACCTGCCGGAAAATCCCAACCTGGATTCCCATTCGGTTGTCTTTGGAGGCGCTTTCAAAATGACGCCGGCCTTGGATTTTAATGCCGGTATGGGCGGGGTGTTCTATGTCGATGATGACATCATCCTTC
Source organism: uncultured Desulfobacteraceae bacterium (assembly GCA_964481615.1). Taxonomy (GTDB): domain Bacteria; phylum Desulfobacterota; class Desulfobacteria; order Desulfobacterales; family Desulfosalsimonadaceae; genus SURF-33. The sequence goes on from CAYZXZ010000102.1 coordinate 4,103, forward strand.
CCGGCATCGGCGACGTAACCTACGAAAAAACCATTTATTTCATGGCATTTGGCGTGCAATATAAATTCATGTAAACCGACTGTTCTGAACCGGATAACAGAAAGACCGGGCCTTTCCCTGGCCCGGTCTTTCTGTTTCTTCCCGGCGTATTGTATCGCGTACCTGCACGGACGTTTTTTCTGTTTAAACGTCTTTCCCTCTTTTGCGGTTAGCGCGGCACACCATGCCTTTGAGATACGCCATGCGTTTTTTTTCGGGAAATTTTTCAATGGCGTATCGCAGCATGGTGCGGGGCATATCCCGGTAATGCCGGGTTAAAAAACGCTCCAGAACGGCGAGATCACGCTTGCCGATCTCCCGAAGCATCCATCCCGCGGCCTTGTGAATCAGGTCTTCCGCATCGGAGAGCAGCAGCTCGGCAACGGCCAGGGCGTCGTTGAACCCATGCCGCCGGATATCATGAAAGGTGGCCACCATGCTGATCCTCCGCTCCCATAACATGGAAGATCGGGCAAGGTCATAAAGAGGAGCCTTGTCCCTGTCTTGCAGATACGCGCCGACAATGTACGGAGCCGAGACATCCACGAGATCCCAATTGTTGATATCCGTCGTGTTGGCCAGGTAGAGGCGGTACATCCTTTCCATGTCCTCTTCATCGCCCCTTTCAAAGCTCCGGATCATCAGAAGCAGTGCCAGCATCCGCTCTTCATGATATGGGGATGCCAGCAGCAGGGAAAGGACCGGCAACGGGACATCCTGAAAGGCCTTGGCCAGACGGCGCAAATCCGGGACCCGGATGCCAAGAAAAACATCCCCTTCCCCGTACTGTCCCGGGCCGGTCTTAAAAAACCGCTGCAACCGGCCGGCCACCTCGGGATTTGCTTCCCGGCGCACTCGCTCCTGAATGTCGCGCAAGGATATCGGCATCCCAATTCCCTGAGAATAATGCGGTCCTGCAAGCCATCAATCCGCTCGCAGACCGATTGTTTGCGAGCCCCATCCCAACATGAAATTCCCTGGAAGTCGCGCCAAAGAAATTTTATGGAAAAACTCAGGGGCGGAGTCTCCCCCGCCTCTGTCCGGCTGAAAAAATCCGTAAACGGTTTCTACCAGTGGATGGTCATACCGGCCCGGCCGGCGGTCTCGTTTTCCCGGAAACCGTGAGAAATGCCGACATTGACCAGAACGCACTCGTCATAGAAATGGAAAAGGCCGGCAGATAGTGCCGTGGAATCTTCATAAACGCCAACCCCGAATGAAGCCTGGGTGCCGCTTGTTCCTCGCGGATCCGGAACCATGGCGGAAAACGCGGCGGCCATGGCCCCCACGTCATCCACACGGCGATCCACATTGTTAATGCGCCGGTTCAGATTCGTAGAGACCTCGTCGAGCTGGTTCTGAAACGAGAATCGGGTCTCCTGAAGCTGATACATGTTCACCGCGTCCGAGGCATCCACGCCGTTGGCGATATTGGTAATGCGTCGCTGGAATTCGCTCGATCCCACGGATACGGTATCGGCCTGGTCCGCCACGGAATCCTGCCCAATGGCCACGCTGCGGCTGGCGCCGGCTTCCACCCGGGCGTTCTGGCCGATGGCGGTTCCGCCTGCCGCGCCCGCTTCCACGGCGGCATCCGCGCCGATGGCTACGCTGTCAACGGAATCGATCCAGCTGTTGGCGCCGACGGCCACACTGTTGTCGGCGGTCACCGTCGCATTATAACCGACGGCCGTGTCGAAATCGCCGGACGTAGCCCTGTCGCCCACGGCCGTGCTGCCAAGACCGGTGGCGCTGGCGCCGACGGCAACCTCGTTTGCGGGTGTCCAGCTCAAACCCCGGCTGTGCGCTTTCAAGTCGTCGATATCGCCTTCGTTGCCGGTGACGCGATCCCCGATTTCAACGATCCGGGTTTCGGTTTCGGAAACGCGCTCCTTGACGCCGTCTATTTCAGTTTCATTTTCGCTGACACGGTCGTCCAGATCCGCGATGCCGGCTTCGGTGCCATCCACGCGATCCGCCAGTTCATCAACACCGTCTGCTATCGTATCCACGTCGTCCTTTAACAAGACAATATCCTCCTCGGTAGTTGTAACGCGATTTTCGAGGGTGTTAATTTCGGCCTCGGTTCCACTCATGCGTCCCTCGAGATCGACAATTCGGATGCGGTTCTGGCTGATAGCTGTGGACTGGGCGTCAACTTTGCTTTTAACACTTCTCAACTGCCGGACATTTACCGCATCCGTGGGTTCAATTCCATCCGCTACATCCTGGATCCGCTCCTCAGCGCTTAAAATTGCCGGCGTCACGAAAAAAACGCAGCCAATTATAAACATAAGAATCAACAAAATCTTTTTCATTTCATTTTCTCCTTTTCTTTGGGTTTTAGGGGTGAAATAATGATAAAATATCAAGTACTCTGGAACAGGAACGCCTTTTAATGGGCAGGGCATGCCAATTTTCAAAAATCCTGAACGCCCGTTATTGCGGTATTGGCAATAGCGCCTTACAGCACCGATATAAATCACCTTTCTTGCAAAGGTCAAGCAGAAGCAAGAATATTCAGGAGCCGACATCATGCACCTTGGATTCATAATATTTTTAGCCGCGGTCCTAACATTTCTGTTCGGCATGCACTACGCCTTTTTCCAAAGCATCATTTGTTTTTTCGACATCACCCGACCGGTCGGAAAAATCTGCATATACACGGCCATGGTGGTGTTGACCCTGTCTTTCATCAGCGCGTTCATTCTCCTTAAATGGCACGCCAATGCTTGGACCATCGGATATTACCGGATCACCGCCGCGTGGATTGGATTTCTCGTGAATTTCGTTCTGGCCGTGGGCGCGGCATGGCTGGTTATCGGTATATCACGGATCACTGGTTACACCATCCATCAAAAAACAACGGCGACAATTTTTCTGGCGGGAGCGATCCTGTTTTCCGTCTGGGGTGTGTGGCGGGCATTTCACCCCGAGGTCCGGGAAATCGAAATTCCCGTCGATTCACGGGCAGGAGACTGGCGGCACTACCGAATCGTTCAGTTGTCCGATGTCCACCTGGGATTTCTTCGGGGAAAAGACTTTGCCGATCGCATGGTCGACCGGATAAACTCGCTGAACCCGGACCTGATAATGATCACCGGGGACCTGTTCGACGGGACCGGCGGGTTTTACGACGCCTTCATCGAACCGCTCAACCGTCTGAGGGCCAGCTGGGGCATCTTTTTTGTCACCGGCAACCATGAACATTACGCGGGCATCAGGCGGACCCTTTCCGTCATCGGCAAAGCCGGCATCACCACTCTTGACAATGAAATGGTCGACATCAACGGTCTTCAGATCATCGGCGTGAGCTATCCGGGAATCCGGAGCAAAACCGATATTGCCGGTTTTTCAGATATGAAGCCGACGGACAATTACCGGATCCTGCTGTTCCACACTCCCACCAGTATCCGGCTCCCCTCTTCGGGCGGAAACTCCCGGCATGTGTCGACCTACTGGATGCCCAGCACCGCATATGATTTCAACCGGCAGATGGGAGTCGATCTGCAGCTTTCCGGCCATACGCATTACGGTCAGATATTTCCCTTCAACCTGATCACCCGGCTGCTCTACCGGGGCAATGATTACGGGCTGACCCGGCACGACACGCTTTACCTGTACACCTCAAGCGGAGTCGGAACCTGGGGCCCGCCCCTGCGGACCGCAGGCAAATCCGAAATCGTGCTAATCCGCTTCCGTCAAACCGAATCTGCATTTTAACGGCTTGTAATTCGCATTCAAGATGGCATCAAGGCGGCAAGGAGGCGGCGACGCAGGCTTACGGTCTGTAAGCTGAGGAGCCGATGACGCGGCCAAAGCAGATGCCGCTTGAATGCGAAATGGAATAAGTCTTCTGCACATGCATCCACCTTATGCGGGAAGCCGGAGTGCGACATCCGCAACGGAAAGCTCCTGATCCAGTTTGGCCGGGTCCCACCCGAGTTCCGCCGCCGCTATCGCGCCGATTTTTTCCAGAACGGTGTTTCCAGGATGACCGATATTGCCGATGCCGGTCCGCCTCAGGAGGATGTCGGTCAATGTTTTCGCCGATTCATTTCGTACGGCGTATACCACGGATGCCAGGATCTGCCCGTCTTCGCAGACGATTTCGGCCAATGCCCGGTCCTGGCGGGCCAGTTCAAAGACGGCCCGGCTTTCCGTGCCGTAATTTTTAGCAAGATAATCCACGGTCCGGGCGTCGAAATCCGTAAAGTCTCTTTGGATTTCAGCCATGAAACCACCGAGATCAACAATGTCGCATCCGGCAAGATATTTAAGATCGGTCCTGGATTTTTTCGGGGATCGTCCGAGTTTTTTCTCAACCATATGAAGCACGTTTTCCGCCAGGCAGCGACTGGTGGTGTATTTGCCACCCTCCACCGTGATCAGTCCGTCGAACCCGTCAGCGGCATTGTCATGAATTTCGTATTTCCGGGAGGAATCATAGGTGCCCTCGGTCTGCTTGTCCACCAGGGGCCGCAGGCCCCCATAGGCGAACGTCACATCCCCATATGTCATGCGCCCGTCTCCGATGGCTGCGTTTGTATCAGTGATAAGCGCCTGGATGCTCTCCCGGGTGACGCGCCATTCATCCGGGCTGCCGACATATTCATTGTCGGTGGTGCCGATCAATTGAGACCCCCTCCAGGGAATGGTGAAGAAATGACGTCCGGCCGGCGTCCACATGACCACCGCATGACGGGTCTGAAATTTTTTGGTCAGGATATGGATGCCCTCCGACCGGCGGATGCGATGCCGGGATTCGCCGGAGGCATCGGCCAGGTTGAGGATGATGTCGGCCCAGGGTCCGCCGCAGTTGATGACCAATCGTCCCTTCAGATCGATGATATCACCGGATAGAACGTTTTCCACCCGCACGCCTTCGATTTTACGATCACCTGAAAACAAAAAACCGGCGACCCTGGCGTAATTGGCGGTTTGCGCGCCGCTGCGCGCGGCGGATTTTACAAAGGCAAGGGTCAGCCTTTCCGGATAGATGCTCTGGGAGTCGTAATAGACCGACCCGCCGGTCAGTTCCCCTGGCCGGACCATCGGCTCCATGCGCAGGACCGCCTCTTTTGAGAGCCACGCATGATGCGGAATCCTTTGGGTTTTATCCCATGTCCATCCCCGGTCGAAGGAAAGAATATCATAAACCGTCAGACCCGCCCGAAGGATCCACTTATTGCGCCGGGCATCCCCATAACCGGGAACCAGAAACGGGATCGGGGTCACAAGGTTCGGGGCGATATTTCCCAGGACCCGGCGCTCCCGCAGAGATTCCCGGACCAGGGGTAATTCCAGATTCTGCAAGTACCGCAAACCGCCGTGAATGAGCTTGGATGTTGCCGCGGATGTGGCCCAACCGTAATCCTTTTTTTCCACCAGCGCTGTCCGCAATCCCCTTGCGGCAGATGCATAGGCGACCGCTGCGCCCGTGATGCCGCCGCCCACGACGATCAGATCGAACAGATCGTCCTTGCAGGTCTCGATGAAACGTTTCACGATAATATTCTCCTTGCTTGACGGCTTTTTTAAAAAACTCTTTTTGCCGGTGAGGTGGTGCTTTTTCGGATCAAGAGATGCACAGGCAGATGGCTACCGCGGCAACAGCGTCAGGATGCCTTCATCAGCGTTGACTTCCATTTTAAAACGGTTCAGATA
>CAYZXZ010000103.1:0-9766 GCA_964481615.1 uncultured Desulfobacteraceae bacterium
CGGCCATCGCACATTCCTATGCCGGAGATGCCTCAGGAACGACGGGAATTGCTGCGATTTTGGCCGATGCCGATCTGGCCGAAGAGAAAAAAGATCAGATCCAGTCGATTCTGCGGGCCAAGGGAAAAGAGCGTGCGGAAAAATCCTATATCGGCCGTATCGGCAAATTCATTGAACCGGTTTTTGTGCCCATCGGCATTGACTGGCGCGGAAGCGTGGCCCTGCTGACGGGTTTTGTGGCCAAGGAAATCGTGGTTTCCACAATGGGCGTGCTCTATGCGGTGGACGCCGAAGACGATTCCGACGCCCTTCGGGTCGCGCTTTTGGCATCGGGTATGACCCCCATGGCGGCCCTTGCCATGATGGCGTTCGTGCTGCTCTATGTCCCCTGTCTGGCCGCCGTTGCCGCCATCAACCGTGAAACCGGATCCATCAAGTGGACGTTTTTTAATATCGGTTATACGACATCACTTGCTTGGCTGGTCGCATTTGTCGTGTATCAGGGCGGCACTGCCCTGGGATTCTGATTCCAATTCGCACTCAAGCGGCATCCGCGCTGGCGGCGTCGTCGGTCCATCAAGTTACAAAACGCAAACCTGCGTCGCCTTTTGCAAGATCCGGTGCCGTGAGATCGATCATTTCTTTTTGGTTTTGGCGCCGGACAATTCCTTTGCAAGGGCCCGTCGGACCGCCTCGACACGCCTCCGGTTGACGCCAAGGTCCCAGTATCCCGCCCGCGAGGCGGAGCGCACATGGATCAGCGATTCGGCTTCATCAAAAAACAGCTCCAGGTCGTCTACAAAGCGCAGCAGTCGGGACCGGCATTCGACATGGATGTAATTTCTATTTGCCTGTTTCACTGCGGCTCCGGGAAGTTCCCTAATGATTTTCATCAGTGCCCGCCGCGCGCTTTTCGAGCTGCCTTTGTAGTGAAGGGGTTTTATGAAATGACGCCGGGCATTGCTCAGGGAAGAGACGCAGTTGGGCCGGTTGGGACAGGGTTTGAGTGCGTCATTAACGGATGTGATTTTTTTTGCCATGTGTGGGCAACCTCCGTTTGATGGTAATGAGACTGATGGGTTCCATATGGATTACCAGATGTCTTGTCAGAAAAATCCTACAAAAAAATCAGACGGAGAAGGCTTTTACGCTTGGGTTCCGTCATGTAAATATAATAATTTATTCCAATGTTTTGGCGCGCCGCCGGCGGGTATTCATCCTGATGCAGACGGCAATTGTGTAATGATAATATGTCGATGATCCGATCTCAAGACAAAAAACCGTATATCAACGCCGGATATGAGTAAATCAGATACATATTGCGCCAATGCCTCGTCAGCCCGGTTATCCGAGTTGAAAGCGACGATGGGATTTGTTTTTGACCTTATTCCCGCCCTGGTCTACTGCAAGGACACTTCTGGCGTGATCATCTGCGTGAATCGGGCCGTGGTCGATGTCTTCGGTATGCCCAAAACCGAGTTGGAGGGCCAAACCGCCGAATCGCTCTTTCCCGACCTGCCGGATCACTTCATGATGGATGATCCGGAAATATACCGCTCAGGCCGAGTTAAATCCGATAAACTGATGACTTGTCAAACCACGTCGGGCATGCGGCATTTGCGTGTATGGAAAATCCCCCTTCATGATTCCGGCGGTCATCTCCTCGGTATGATCGGGATTGCAATGGACGTGACGGAACACCTCTTTGTCCAGGAAACCCTTCGTCAAAGCGAAGCCAAATACCGCAATTTTTTTTCCACATCCAAGGATTGCATCTATATTACGTCTGCGGACGGCGCCACCAAGGAATTCAATGACGCGTGTCTTGACATGTTCGGATATACCCGTGAGGAAATGGCCGATATTTCCGTTCCGGCGCTATATGCAAATCCCGAAGACCGGTCCAGTGTCGTAAAAGCCATGACGGCATCCGGCGCGGTGCATCGGTATCCTTTGCAACTTAAAAAAAAGGACGGCACGGTTTTTCCGGCCCAGTTAACATCGGTGCTGATCCGGGATGAGAAAGGGGATGTCGCCGGATTTCAGGGGACCATCCAGGACCTTTCTCCGGTTGAGCGCGCGTCCAAAGCGCGTCGCGCCCTTGAGACCCGGCTCCAGCAGACCCGGAAAATGGAGGCAGTGGCCGCGCTTGCCGGTGGGATCGCTCATGATTTTAATAATTTACTGTTTAGCATCATGGGAAACGTGGAGCTGGCCATGAAATCCGCCGCGGATGCGCAACTTCGCCAGCTTGATCGGGCTTACCGGGCCTGCACCGATGTCAAGGAACTGATCGGCCGGTTCATCGCTTTTTCCAGGAGCGCTCCCCTGACCCCGCACGTCAATGACATAATGTCCGTGATCCGGGACGTCATCCGGGTCCGGACCGATATGAACCATCATTACACCTATAAATTGCGGATCAGCGGCGATATGCCGCCGGTGGCCTACGTATATGAGGATATTTTCCGGATGCTGGACAACCTCATGTCCAACGCTGAAAACGCCATGCCCGGCGGCGGCGTTATCAGCGTCGCCGCCGGAAAAATTATGGTGGAGCCATCCTGGGAAGAAGAGATCGCAGCGTTGCAACCCGGAACATATGTCGCAATCACCGTTTCGGATTCAGGGGCCGGCATTCCGGATGAGTATCTAGAAAAAATATTTGATCCCTATTTTTCCACACGGCAACAGGTCACGGAAAAAGGTCGCGGTCTTGGCCTGACCATTGTCTATGCCATCGTCAAACGCCATAAGGGAGACATCGTCGTCCAATCTTCGGCCGAGGGCGCCACGGTGACTGTCCTTCTGCCGGCGGCCGCGCCCGCGGTCTCCACGGAAGGCCATTGAAACCGTCATCTTCACCCAAGCATCGCCCACCGCCTTCCATTTTTAACTTTACAGATCCGCCGGATGTAATTAAACTGGCCGCATGCCTGCAAAACAAAATATATCCAGAAAAATCACTCCGTTTCTGATTTACGGCCGGCCGCCTCTGGTTTTTGGGGGGATGCTGTGCGCCTTTGCCGTGATGCTGACAAAACATCCGGCCCTTTACATGACCGGCACCATGCTGCTCTTTGCCGCCATGGTGTTTGACTTGGTCGACGGATGGTTTGCGGCCCGTTTCAGTCATAACACAACCCTGGCGGATCTGGCAGACCGGATCATGGACCGGGTGGTCTATTCCATCGTATTCCCGCTGGTGGCTGTGGGCATGATGTGGCGGCTTCTGAGCGCAGCACCGGAATTTCGGAAGATCGAACTGTTGCATGCGATTTTCGTCCTGATTCTGTGCGTGACTGTGCTGATTCGAGATAATTTTGCACACTTCATGCGCGGATTCGCCGTGCGTTACGGTCACGAGCCGGAGTTGCGGGAACTGACCCGCCTGCGCACCATTGTTGCCGCCCCCCTTGGCCTGATCCTTTACACCCATGCTTTTTATATCCCATCGGCTGGTCCGTCGTCGATGCTTTACGCCGTTCTGGACTGGCTGGGAAGCCTCCCCCTGCGGAACCTTTTTATCCTTGAAATTTTCTTTCTGATTATTAATTTCGGTTCCATCGCCGGGTATTGTCGTAAATACGGCACCTATTGCTTAGACGAACTGTGTTTGGACGATATCGTGCTCAGACGCCGGATTCTTTCCATATTCCCCAATGCCCTTACCATCATGAACGCCATGATGGGCCTTTTGGCGGTTTTTTTCGCCTGGCAGGGGAAAATGACCGAGTCCTATCTGCTGCTTATTGGTGCGACGGTTTTCGACAAACTCGACGGGGCCATGGCGCGCAAACTGGGTCTGACCGAACCCATCGCCGGCGCGGCAACGACAGCCAGGATAACCTTCGGCGGCATTCTGGACGATATCGCCGACGGCGTGAGTTTCTGCATCGCACCCGCGTGGATTTTTTACATCTGCATATCCGCGCACCCGATCCCGGAGGTCCGGGCGCTTCCCCTGGGCCTGGCTGCGGGGATCTATCTCCTGGCCGGATTTTGCCGTCTGGCCTATTTCACCCTGGACCGGCATCCCATTCCCGGTTTTTTCAAGGGGATGCCGACCCCGGCCGCGGCCCTTTTCGTTGCCGCACCGCTGGTCATCGCCTGCCAGGCGGACCACATGAGCGTGGAATATGCCACTCTGGTCGCTTATTTCTGTTACGGCCTGATGATATTTACCGCCCTGCTGATGAACCTTTACCCGGTGCGCTACCTTCATATCGGTCGATTCATGGACCGCAACCCCTGGTTTACCGTGACCAATCTTGTTCTGCTGTTCTTGTTTGTCTTCACGCCCTGGTTCGGATACCTGGTTTTTTCCCAGATGCTGCTCTACATGGTCTCCCCCCTGTGGACCCGGCGCATCGATCCGAAAATCGCGGCCCTTGAGACCCGCAAATGGCGGCCTAAAAAATTGGATGGGTAAGAAATTCTTATTGCGGACCGACCGTCCCGTCTTTTTCGGCGACAAACCCAAATCCGTTCGCGGACCGATAACTTGCCAGACCCCCAGAGTTCGGTGGAGCGCATGGAGTTTGCGCGAAGGCTGCGAAGATGAATAGATAACTTTTTATGTGTCCATCAAATAGCAGAGGAAAAATTGCTGTGCCACAGCATTAGTATCCCAACGTTTAATTGAATAATTCCATAAAACGCTTTGATCCGTAAATTTTGTTTCGGCATCGGCGATATGGATGAAGGCCGGGATTGCCGCGAAGATCCAAGAGCGTGTGGAGGTTGATGGCGGCTTTGGTCTGGCGAAAGTTGGCCCAAGGGGAAAACACTCAAGCAAAGATCGATGGTTGACAAATCCAGTGCGTAGACAGTATTCTCTAATTCCACATCGAGTTCGTCGCCAATGTATAACCTGTATTCATTTGAAAATATCCCCTTCGCTTGGTCTGGCGGAGGAGTATATGCGGATTTTTGAAAAAATTTCAAATCGGCAACAGGCATTTTTGTCAATATACTAAATAATTTTAATTGATTAAATCACTTCACCTGAAAGCAGATAGGACACCAGTGATGATGGATTACAAGGAAATCGCAGTGGAACGGCATGATGAAATCATGGTCATTCGGTTTTCCCGGCCCGAGGTGATGAATTGCGTCGGTCCCGTGACCCATCGCGAGCTTATCGATGCGTGGACCCGGTTCAAGGAGGATAACACGGCAAAGGTGGCGATTATTACCGGCACGGGCGCCAGGGCCTTCTGCGCGGGCGGGGACCTGAAGGCGGGAACTGGAATTGTTTCACCGGATCCGAATGAAGTCGCGGCCCACTGCAATGGCCTGCGGCCGGGATACCTGGGGCCGAGCCGGTGGACCGACATCTATAAACCGATCATTGCCGCCATAAACGGCGTGGCCTATGCCGGCGGCCTGGAATGGGCATGTTTTGCGGACATCCGTATCGTGGAGGAACATGCCACATTCGGCGTGACGTGCAGGCGCTGGAACATCGGACTGGCCGACGGCGGCACCCAGCGGCTTCCCCGGATTGTCGGCATGGGCCGGGCCATGGACCTGATCATCACGGGACGGGTCATTGACGCCCAGGAAGCCTATCGTATCGGCCTGGCCAACGAAGTGGTGGAAACAGGCAACTCCCTTCCCCGGGCACTGGAATTGGCCCGCTATATCTGCGCGCTGCCCCAGCCCGCCATGCGGACCGACAAGGAGGCGGCATATCGGGGATTCGGCCTTCCGCTGGAGGAAGGACTCAAGATCGAGGCCCAGTGTTTCAACCGTTCTATTTTCAACCCGGATACCAGCGAGGGGCTTCGCCGGTTCGTGGAGCGGGATCATCCGGATCGCGATCCCGACAGCGCCGGCGCAACCCCGGGTATTGCGCGGTCCAAGAGTTAGGTGGCCGCTTTCCCCGAACCACTCCCGGATCGGAGACAAAATACGCAGTGATTGCGTAAGAATTCTCGATCACTGTGTAAAAATATCAGATATCTGAGAATTGTTGAAGTGAAAGGGCTCCCGTGCGGCGGGTAAAAGTCCGGCTATGTGCTTATGGTTGATATACCGGCAGATGATCCGCTGTGCCGGCATCGGAAAGGCGGGGATTTTCCTGGTCCTTGTCCGACAGGATCGGGGCTTTTACCGGCCAGTCGATATTGATGGACGAGTCGGCCCAATAGATGCCCCGTTCATCGCCCGGGGTGTAAAAATCGGTGCATTTGTAGATCACGTCCGCGAAGTCGCTTAGCGCCACGAAACCGTGGGCAAACCCCTCGGGCACGTATATCTGATGTTTGTTTTCATCCGACAGATACGCTCCCGCCCATTTGCCGAAAGTCGGCGATCCCTTGCGGATATCCACGGCCACGTCGAAGATTTCGCCGGAAACAACGAACACCAGTTTGCCCTGGGGACGGGTGAGCTGGTAATGCAGTCCCCGCAGCACGTGTTTCTTCGAACGGGAGTGGTTGTCCTGTACGAACACCCGGTCCAAACCGGCTTCCGCGTATCGCGTCTGGTGATGGGTCTCCATGAAGAATCCGCGGTTGTCGGTAAAATGGGGTGGCGCAATGATCAGGACCCCGGGCAGATCGCTTGGAGTAATGGTTAGAGCCATTTGAATAGTTCCGATCGTTTCAGGTTCGATATTTCCAGAAGATATTTCCCGTAATCGCTATTTTTCATTTCAAGGGCCTGGCGGTGCAGGTCTTCTGCCTTGATATAGCCGAGGCGATAGGCGATTTCCTCGATGCAGGCGATCTTGAACCCCTGACGGTTCTGCACGGCCCGGACATAGCTGGCGGCCTGCTGCATGGACTCGTGGGTTCCCATGTCGAGCCATGCGTATCCACGGCCGAGAATCTGTACTTTCAGTCGGTTTCGCTGGAGATAGACCTTGTTGACATCGGTGATTTCCAGTTCCCCCCGGCCCGAGGGTTTGAGGTTTTCGGAGATGTCGACCACGTCGCTGCCGTAGACATAGAGGCCCGATACCGCATAATTGGATTTGGGCTGTTCCGGCTTTTCCTCGATGCCGATGACGCTGCCGTTCGCGTCGAATTCGACCACACCGTACCGGGCGGGATCCTGGACGTGATAGCCGAAAACAGTACCTCCGGAATTTGATTTAAAAGCGTTTTTCAGGATGCCAGACAGGTTGTGGCCGTAAAAGACGTTGTCGCCCAAGATCAGGCAGACCGGATCATCGCCAATAAAGGACTTGCCGATGACAAACGCCTGGGCGATTCCTTCGGGCCGGGGCTGTTCCCGGTATTCAATCGACAACCCGAGCCACGCGCCGTCTCCGAGTAATGCCCTGAAATTGGGCAGATCCTGCGGGGTGGAAATGATCAGGATCTCCCGGATTCCTCCCAGCATCAGCACGGAAAGGGGATAATAGATCATGGGTTTGTCATATACCGGTAAAAGCTGTTTGCTGGTGACCCGGGTCAGGGGGTAAAGCCGCGTGCCGGAGCCGCCGGCCAGGATGATTCCCTTCATTTTCGGTTTCCTCTCGTCTATATTCTGATGGATTCGTAGAAAGTCGGATTGTTCGCGTCGAGAGTCTTTCGGGGTTTCTACCCCGAAATCCACGATCTCGCTCACGATCGACTTTTAGCGACGCTGTCAATTACTGTCGTATTGGAAAATCAAGCAAACGGGCCGGGCTTTTATTGATAATGTCTCTTTATCCATTCCCGGTAGGCCCCGGTCTTTATCCGCTCAATCCATTCGGTATGATCCAAGTACCACTGGATGGTTTCCCGGATGCCGGTTTCAAGAATGGTTTCCGGGGTCCATCCCAGCTCGTCTTTTATTTTGCCGGCATCGATGGCATAGCGCCGGTCGTGTCCCGGCCGGTCCTTGATAAAAGTGATGAGTTCCCGGCAGGGGCGCTTATCAGGCAGGGGGGCCATGTCGTCCATCAGGTCGCAGATCATCTCCACCAGGCGGATGTTTTCCTTTTCACAGTCACCGCCAACGTTATAAGTTTCCCCCAAAACGCCGCGTTTGATGATTTCCCACACCGCCCGGCAGTGGTCCTTGACATAGAGCCAGTCCCGGATGTTTCTGCCGTCGCCGTAGACCGGCAGGGACTTGCCGGCCTGGGCGTTTAAGATCATCAGGGGGATGAGTTTTTCCGGAAACTGGTAGGGCCCGTAGTTGTTGGAGCAGTTGGACAGCGTCACGGGCAGGCCGTAGGTCCGGAAATAGGCCCGGACCAAGTGGTCGGAGGCGGCCTTGGATGCCGAATAGGGGCTGCTCGGATCATAGGCGGTCTGCTCGGTGAAAAACCCGTTGGGCCCCAGGCTTCCGTAGACTTCGTCCGTGCTGATATGGTGAAACCGGTTCAGATTTTTGTCCCTTGCGATTTCCAGCAGGTTGAACGTTCCGATGATGTTGGTTTGGATAAAGGCGTCCGGCCCCACGATGGAGCGGTCCACGTGGGATTCCGCGGCAAAATGGCAGATCGTGTCAATGGCATGATCTGAAAAAACCGCCGCCAGGGCCGCTGGATCGCAGATATCGGCATGGACAAAGGTGTATCGATCCGGAAAGGACTGGGCGATATCGGCCAGGTTTTCCCGGTTTCCGGCATAGGTCAGCAGGTCCAGGTTAATGATCTTGCCGGAAAAATCCGGAGCTTCCTGCAACAGGTAACGGATGAAATTACTGCCGATAAATCCGCATCCGCCGGTGACGAGCATGTTCATGTTGATTTTAATATCCTGTTTTTATATTTTTGTATTTCGATCGGATAATATTCCCATCGGGTTCACGTCGGTTTTTTATCGATCCGGGTGCCGGCATTCGGCGAGCAATCGATCCCCATAGGTCGCGATGAATTCATCCAGGTCCTGCCGCCAGTCCGCCATGAGGTTGAGCCCTTCCTTTTTGAGCCGGTGATTCTCCAGGATGGCGTTTTGGGGACGGACCGCGGGGGTGGGATACTCCGTGGTGGCGCATGGCATGATCCTGTGGGGTACGGCCATTTTTTCGAGAAAAGACGATGCCAGATCAAACCAGGTGCCGTATCCTTCGGCCGAGGCATGGTAGATCCCCTTTGCGTCGCTTTCGATCAACCGCCGGATCTGGAGGGCCAGGCGGTATGACCAGGTGGGGGACCCGAACTGGTCGTTGACGACCTTAAGAGTCGCCTCCGGGGCGGAAAGTGCTTTTTTTAACATGGTTTTTAAGAAATTGCGGCCGTGAAAGCCATAGAGCCAGGCTGTCCTGAGGATGATAAATCGGCAGCCGGCCCCGGCAACGGCGCGTTCGCCGTCCAGTTTGGTCCGGCCGTACACGGATACGGGTCCCGTCGGATCGCTTTCCAGATAGGGCGCGGGCAATGATTTTCTGCCGTCAAACACGTAATCGGTGGAGACGTGGATCAGGGTAACACCGTATTGATGGGCGCAGGCCGCCAGATGGCCGGGCGCATGGGCATTGACGGCCCTGGCCGCCAAAACATCGGTTTCGCATTGATCCACCTGGGTGTAAGCCGCGCAATTGACGATCACCGCGGGTTCGACACGACGGCAAACGGCATCCACCTGGTCAGGGTCAGTGATGTCCACCGTGTCGATATCCACGGACGTGACGGCATAATCCGATCCCAGCACGTGCGCGCAATCCATGCCGAGCTGGCCGTTTCCGCCCGTGATCAGGACTGACATTTTTTGTTTGTCGTTCATTGTTCTAACTTTACACCAACAATGGGAAATGATGAAAAAAATCTTGTGAATACCGACGTGTGCGCATATATAATTTAAAATATTCGTCAAGGCAA
>CAYZXZ010000104.1:0-9666 GCA_964481615.1 uncultured Desulfobacteraceae bacterium
ATTTATAACAATCAGTTATTATTGATTATAATTTTTTCCGTTCAGACACTAAATAGAAGAAAATGCACTTGGCAGACCCAAAACGCGCCCGCACATCAGAACCTCGCAATAAACAGCTTTGGAGTGGAGAAAGGTCGTGATTAAAGAAGCCAACATATTGCAATATCTTAAAAAAATAAAAAATATCCAGATATTTCACTGGCTCAACGAAGACGAACTTCAGAAAATACTGCTGATATCCTCCATACTCCATTTCAAGGAGGGCGAGGTCATCATTTCCCAGGATGATATCGGCGACGCCATCTACGCACTGGTCAACGGCGAGGCATTTATCTCCGTGCGGGACATGAAGGGTCAGAATGTGATCATCTGCACCATCCAGCCTGGTGAAAGTTTCGGTGAAGCCGCGATTTTCATGACCACCAAGCGGACCGCCACCGTCACCGCCGCCACCGACACCACGGTCATCCAGACCAACCGGAAAGATCTGATCTATTTTTTCAAAACTTTTCCCCACGCCGGCAATAAACTTCTGATGCTCATGATTCTCAATCTGATCAACAAGCTCAAGCACGCCAACGAAGACCTGATCCTGGAAAAGCAGTCCGATGTCGACCTTGCGTATGTCGATTCCCTGATTCATGATTTTATCACGCAATGCAAATGAATCGAACTTATTCCATTTTGCATTCAAGATCTCGTCACGGCGGCAAGGAGGAGGAGGCGGCGAAAGCTTACATTTTTATATGAAAATGAAAAATTTACAATTTAATTCAAACTGTTAACCGCAACCCCATTTTCATTGTTCGTTGTGCCCGTGGCGGGCATGGGGGTTTGTAAGTTGAGGAGCCGACGACGCAGCCAACGCGGATGCCGCGAATGAATGGGGATTAAACCGCCGCCGCACGATGTCTTACGCCCGGTCAACGCTCTTTAAGGCCCCGCGCGACGGCGCTTTGCCGCAAAACACGATAATTCAAAATGACCTTGTTTGAGCCCGCCTATATCACGGCCGCCCAAAGCGGTAAGATGGCCGGGAAAATCAACGACGCGCAAAGCATCCTTGCGGACTGCACCCTCTGCCCGCGCCAATGCCATGTCAACCGATCGGCCGGGGAAAAGGGGCTCTGCCGCACCGGTGAAAGGGCAATGGTTTCATCCTTTGCCCCCCACTTCGGGGAAGAAGCCCCATTGGTGGGGCGTCACGGTTCCGGCACCATCTTTTTCACCCATTGCAGCCTTTTGTGCGGTTTCTGCCAAAATTTTGATATCAGCCATGAGGGGTGGGGAAATGAAGTGACGGATGCACAACTGGCTGCCATGATGCTGTCCCTGCAGGAGCGGGGATGCCATAACATCAATTTCGTCACCCCGACCCACGTGGTGCCGCAGATTTTATCGGCCGTCGGCATGGCCGCGGAAAATGGCCTGCGCCTTCCTCTCGTTTATAATTGCGGCGGATATGAACGGATCGAAACCCTGCGACTCTTAGACGGCGTGATCGATATCTACATGCCGGATTTCAAGTTCTGGGACGGAGGCATCGCAGAAACCGCCTGTCAGGCACCGGATTATCCGGAAACCGTCCGGCAGGCCGTCATTGAAATGCATCGCCAGACCGGCGACCTGATCACCGACGACAGGGGCATCGCCCAGTGCGGCCTCCTGGTGCGGCACCTGGTTCTGCCCGACGGCCTGGCCGGGACCCGGGAGGTCATGCGGTTTATCGCCCGATCCGTCTCAACAGACACTTACGTAAATGTCATGTCCCAATACCGGCCCTGCGGCCGGGCTCATGAAATCCCCGGGCTGGGCCGACGGCCCACGCCTGAAGAATTCCGGGCGGCTCTGACCGCGGCCGGGGAAGAGGGGATCACCCGGTTGGACCGGTAAGGCCGCCACCCATGACCGTTTTAAAAAAAGATGGGTCATCTGACCTATCGTGCTTGACAAATCCGCTTTTACTTATTAAAAGATCATCCTTTATAACTACGAATATTATCATGAAAAGGTATTTGGCATCACTGTGGGCGGATTGGCCCATACCACCATCCATTTACAGATAAATTTGAAAGGAGAGGGAAACATGTCTAACTTAATTCCACCCCATGGCGGCAAAGGACTGACCTGCTGCCTGCTGGAAGGCGCTGAACTGCAAGCGGAAAAGAAAAAAGCCCAGGGCTTGAAACAGGTATCCATTTCCCCGCGCGTGAAAGGGGATCTCATCATGATCGGCATCGGCGGCTTCAGCCCGTTGACCGGTTTCATGACCAAGGCCGACTGGAAAGGGGTATGCGATAAATTCCTGCTGACAGACGGCACGTTCTGGCCCGTTCCGGTGACCCTGGACGTATCCAAGGCGGATGCGGGCGCCATCAACGTCGGCGATGAAATCGCCCTCTATGATCCCGAGGGCAAGGAAATCATGGCCACTATGAAGGTCACCGAAAAATATGAAATGACCGATGCCGACAAGAAATATGAATGCGAAAAGATCTTCATGGGCGAAGGCACCCCCACGGCCGAGGAATTCTGGAAGATCGCCAAGAATGATCACCCCGGTGTCCAGATGGTCATGGAGCAGAAAGAATTCAACCTGGCTGGCCCGGTCAAGGTCTTAAGCGAAGGCGAATACCCGAAAAAGTATGCCGGCGTATATCATCTCCCGGCGGAATCCCGCAAAATTTTCGAAGAAAGAGGATGGCGGGAAATCGCGGCTCTGCAGCTTCGAAACCCCATGCACCGCTCCCATGAGTACCTCTGCAAAATCGCCGTTGAAGTCTGTGACGGCGTCTATATCCACTCACTGGTCGGAAATCTGAAACCCGGCGACATCCCGGCCGAAGTCCGGGTCAAATGCATCGACGCGCTTGTCAAGCATTACTTTGTGGACAAGCACGTGGTCCAGGGCGGGTATCCACTGGACATGCGGTATGCCGGTCCCCGGGAAGGCCTTCTGCACGCCACTTTCCGCCAGAACTACGGATGCTCCCGCATGATCATCGGCCGCGACCATGCCGGCGTCGGCGATTTTTACGGGATGTTCGAGGCACAGACAATTTTCGACAAAATCCCGACCCCGAGCGAACCCGGCAAAGCCCTTCTCTGCACGCCGCTCAAGATCGACTGGACCTTCTACTGCCACAAGTGCGACGGAATGGCTTCTCTGCGCACCTGCCCGCACGGCAAGGAAGACCGGGTCATGCTCTCCGGCACCATGCTCAGAAAGAGCCTGAGCGAAGGACTTCCCGTCGTCGACCATTTCGGCCGCGAAGAGGTCCTTGACATCCTTCGGGAATATTACGGAGGCCTGACCGAAAAGGTCGAGGTCAAACTCCACGGCGCCGCCACCGGAGAATCCAAGAAATAAACAAAGCAAATATCGCTTTTCATCATCATCGAGAAGGGGGGTTCCTTACGGTTCCCCCCTCTCACACCACCGGGCATACCTGCTCGGTACCACGGCGGTTTCCGCTTGGTTTTAACTCCAGATACCTTTTTGCCAGGCTGATGATGTTGTCCGCAGCCAGTCTCTCAGGTCGCTGACGGGTTAAACCATCTGCTCCCAAGACCCCTTGCTGACCTTGACACGTATACGCCTGGTCAAGATTTGCCAAATGGCAAATCCGTTCCATCAGGTTTTTGGCAAAGGCTCGCCTTTCGTCCGACGCCCTTGCCTTTGGCTAACGGTTCCGATCACCACAGCCCGCAGGGGACTTGCACCCCATAAGTCTCACGCCATGCTTGGCACACCAAAATAGTAAAGCCGGCGCTTTTGGCGGCCGGCCTTACTATCTGAATTTATTTGGTAGGCGCGATTGGAGTCGAACCAACGACCTCTACCGTGTCGGGGTAGCGCTCTAACCAACTGAGCTACGCGCCTGTTTGTTGATGCAGACTTGTTACCATCAAAACGGTTTTACTGTCAAGAAAAATTAAAAGCTTGCGCCAACTATTCAATATTCTGATATTTATGAGAAAAAAACAGATTTTCATCGGCTTTTTCTTTGCTCTTGCGGCAATGATATGCGGCGGCGTTATCGGCACGGTATTTTATCTGGTCCAAGACCTGCCCCAGATCCGGGCGCTGGAATCGTATGCGCCCTCGGCCATTACCCGTATCTATTCCGCGGATCACGCTCTGCTGGCCGAACTTTACAAGGATAAACGGGACCCGGTCCCTCTTGACCGGATTCCCGCGTATCTCCGCGAAGCGCTGATCGCCACCGAGGACCGGCAGTTTTATACCCACATCGGCATCGATGTCAAAGGGATCGCCCGGGCTCTGATGCGGGATCTTCTGGCCGTGAAATTAGTCGAAGGAGCCAGCACCATCACCCAACAGCTCGCTAAAACTCTGTTTTTGACATCGGAAAAAACCATTACCCGAAAACTCAAGGAAGCCGTGCTGTCCCTTCAACTGGAACGTCGCTATACAAAGGATGAAATACTGGCCCTCTACCTCAACCAGGTCTATTTCGGAAGCGGGGCCTACGGCGTTGAATCCGCGGCCCGGATTTTTTTCTCAAAATCCGTCAGTGATCTGGATCTGCCAGAATGCGCCCTGATCGCGGCCATGCCCAAGGCGCCGTCCGTGTTTTCGCCTCTGGTCAACCCGGATCTGGCGGTTGCCCGCCGGAATATTGTGTTACGTCAGATGCTTTCCACCGGCGTGATCACCCGGGACCAGTATGACAGAGCCGTTGAAACCCCTTATATCGCCGTCAAATGGCAAAAAACATCGAGAGCGCCCTATTTTGTTGATTATATCAAAAAAATTCTGGAAGCCGAAATCGGCCCGGACAGGCTCTATCGGGGAGGCCTGACCGTAATGACCACCCTGTCCCATCAGCTTCAGGAATATGCCGAACTGGCCCTGGAAAAGGGGTTATCGGAAATTGCAGACCGGCGGCGGGCAAACCATATTGCCGGGATTGACCCCCAGGGCGCGATCATCGCCATTGACGTCCGGACCGGCGGCATTCTGGCCATGGTCGGGGGTACCGATTATCGTCAAACTGTTTTTAACCGGGCCGTTTACGCCCGTCGCCAGCCCGGATCAACATTCAAGCCGATGGTTTATGCCGCCGCCATTGAACAGGGATTTCACCAGGGCATGCGCATTCTCGACGCACCGGTCGCCTTTCCCGGCCCGTCCAAGGGCGACGTCTGGCGGCCGGAAAACTTCTCCAAAACCTACCAGGGGGACATTACCCTGCGCCAGGCACTGACCCTTTCGCAAAACATCCCGGCGGTGCGACTCATCGAAAAGGTGGGGCCGGCCGGCGTGGCCTCTTTCGCCCGGGACCTCGGGATCCAATCCGAACTTTCCCCGTATCTCTCCCTAGCGATGGGGACATCGGAGGTGACATTGATGGAATTGACCGCCGCATACGCGGTGTTCGCAAACGCGGGAACCGGAATCCGGCCCCACGCCGTACTTGAAGTAACCAATGCAGCCCGACAGACGGTATGGAAACCCGTAACTGAAAAACACATCGCCATGTCGCGGCAAGGCGCTGCCATCATTACCAACATGCTGGAAGGGGTCATCCAGGAGGGCACCGGCAGAAAAGCCCGGCGCATTCCCTTTCCCGTGGCCGGAAAGACCGGCACGACCAATGGGTGCCGGGATGCCTGGTTTGTCGGTTTTTCCCCCTCCATCGCCGCCGGGGTCTGGGTGGGATGCGATGACGGGTCGCCCATCGGTACGGATGAAACCGGATCACGTGCGGCCCTTCCGATCTGGACAGATTTCATGGATGCGGCCCTCCCAACACTGCCCTACCGGCATTTCGACATTCCCGACGACATCGTGATCCTGACCATGGATCCGAAGACCGGAGTACCCACTGACAAAGCATCCGGAGGGGTTCGGGCTTTTTTCCGCAAGAAAACCGCGCCGCAGCGATAATTTAGGGAATCGTAAACAGCTTTTTACGAAGCCGTCACAATTTAGATATTGATTTTCAGGCATGGCAGGGATAAAACCGCGCCTATGATCCGGAAAGCAAACATAGACGACATCAAAACCATTCATGCCCTTCTGAAATATTTCGGGGCAAGGGGGGAGCTGCTGCCCAGGCCCTTAAGCCGCCTGTATGACCACGTCCGGGATTTTATCGTCTATGCCGACCCGGAAAGCGGCGCCATCCTGGGGTGCTGCGCGCTGCAGTTCTGCTGGGAGGACCTGGCTGAAATCCGGTCCCTGGCCGTTAATGAAGACCGGTTCGGACAGGACATCGGGACGAAGCTGCTGGAAACCGCTTTTGAAGAGGCAAAAAAATTTAAAATCAAAAAACTCTTCACCCTGACCTATAAGCCTGCTTTTTTCAAAAAATTCGGTTTTGTTGAAATCGACAAATCCGAACTTCCCATCAAAATCTGGACGGACTGCATCCATTGTGTGAAATTTCCCGACTGTGATGAGACCGCCATGTTCAAGGAACTTGACTCCGTTCTCTGACAGGTTGGCAACCGTCGATCTGCGAGCAACAAAGTTGCACAGGGTGCCGAAAAAACGAGAGCAAGCCTTTTACGAAGCCGTCACGTGTAAATCAGGTTGCACTTCAACGGCGGATGCGCCCAAGTGAAGGGTTTGGGAAGGATCAGCTGCTGTTCGACGGTCACCCAGTAATTTTCGGGTTTGACCTCCCGAAGCTTACCGTCTTCGGGCGGAAGGGCGTGCTGAGTGAGGGCATAGCGTGTTTGAAACAGAAAAACTCCCCCCTGCCCCGCCTTGGCGACCATGTAATGCCGCCTGAATTCCGTCACGGACAAGGCATGGTTTTCCGCGGTTGCGCTGATCTCTTTTTTGTTGAGCTTAATCAGCACGGTCTTTGCAGTCCCCTGTTCGCTGTAGCGGATAAGCGCCCGGGCTTCACTGCTGGCGGCATATACGGTGGATACATAGGGGATCCGCCGCAGATACAGGGAGGCAACGATGGCGGCGGTCCGGCGCCCTCCGATCATGTCAGGGAGGCAGTAATACTCAAAAAATTTTTTCTGAAGATCCTCGGCGTACTTTTCCCCTTTCTCATATAGATCCTTGGAGACATATCGAAGATACTTCGACAGATCTTCGGCCGCATCAGTGATGGGCCAGTCGATGCGGACATGAAAATGGGTGAGGGAATAACGATTCCGACCCTCCATCTTCACGGGATCATACTGGATCAGCAGGGCGTAATCCACGGGGAGCAGTTCATTTAAAAAATTGTTGAAGTGGGCCGCTTCCAGGCATTTCTGGGTCCGCTCAAAAACCGCGTCCAGGGAAAGGGTCCCGGATCTCAACAGATTGGTTTTGGTGGTCTTGTTGCTGTCGTAAAAACGGATATATTTTTTGTGAATATCGGGGATGCTATCTTCTAAAAATATCACCAGAAAGGAATTCTGGCACTCATATTCGATCTTTGGAATCCGGGCACGGGGCTTTAATTCGCGGCGTTCCACAAAGGGGTAGGGTTGATTGCGGGAGATGAAATTGGCATAGGATTCCACCAGAGACTTCTCGATGAGAAACTGATCCAGGTCGTCACGTAGTAAATTATAATACGATCTCCTGAGCCGGTCTGAAAGACTTAAGTCGTCCCTGTGTCGCCAGTACAATGCGCACTCCAGATGAACCTGATGGTTTATAGTTTTTGATGTTGATCTTTATCACTTTTTAGAACAACAGTCAACCGGAATAATTCATGATCCCTTATTGACTCTTTCGGCCCACCTGTAAATATTCTCCCGGAAGCAGAACGCCAGTCCCACAACCACCATACTGGCAACAAGTGTCCCTAAATAGACGCCATATTCCCGATCGAACAGAAAATCTCCTTGCAGGCACAGCATCAGGGTCCCCGGCATTCTGCCGAGACCCGCCAGAAGGATGAACAGATTGAAGGGCAGCCGGGTCACTCCCAGAAAAAAACAGAGATAATCTTTTGGAAATCCTGGAAAAATAAAAAAAATTAGCAAAACGATAACGCCCTGCCGGGCCATGAACAGATCCATTTTATCCCGCCGGGCCGCCGGAATCCATTTGCGGATCCATTTTTTACCCAGAAGCCGGCCGATCCAGAAATTAACGGCCGATCCCAGGGTCAGCCCGATGCTGGAATAGATAAATCCGGGCAGGGTACCGAACAGATACCCGCCGATAAACCCGCTGATCTCACCGGGAACGGGCGCAATGACCACCTGAAGCACCTGGACCAGGATGAACACGAACGGCACGGCAGCGTCCCAGGAAGCGATAAGCCGCTGGATGCTCTCCCGGTCCGTGAGGATATGGTAAAATTTCAGAAAGGGATCGAGCGCTAAAAACAGACCGGCGATGCATCCCACTGCCAGCAGCGCCAGGAGCAGGTACCGACCCGCATTTGACCTTTTTTCAGTCATGTGTTGCGTAAAACCCGATCATGCGCATCGCTCCAGCGCGACAGCGCCCGGCAGGGCTTTGCCTTCCATGAGATGCAGAAAGGCGCCGCCGCCTGTGGAGATATAGGAAATCCGATCGCTCAATCCCGACGCATGCACGGCAACCACCGTATCTCCGCCGCCGACGATGGTCAGCGCATGGGCATTGACCACACTGTTGACCATCGTCATCGTACCCCGGCTGTAGGCATCCATCTCAAACAAGCCCATGGGCCCGTTCCAGACAATGGTTTTGGCGTCATACAGGACCTGTGAAAAGAGCAAAGATGTCGCCGGACCGATATCGAGCACCATCCAGTCTTTCGGAATCTCCTGCACGGGAACGATTTTAACCGTTGCGTCCGGTTCAGGCCGGTCCGCCACCACCGCGTCCACCGGCAGATAGAATTTGCCCCCTTTTTCGTCTGCCTGCTTCATGATCTCGCCGGCTTCGGCCACGAGATCGGCTTCCACAAGGGATTTCCCCAGTTCAAGGCCCCGGTGCTTCAGAAACGTGTTGGCCATGGCTCCGCCGATGATGAACTTGTCCACCCGGGCGATCATGTTCTTTAACGCCCCGAGCTTGCTCGACACCTTGGCCCCTCCCACGACGGCCGCCAGGGGCCGTCGTGGATTTTCCATGGCCTGGTGAAAATATTTGAGCTCGGCGGTCAGCAGAAACCCGGCCCCGCATTGCGGCGCATATTTCGTGACAGCATCCACCGATGCATGTTTGCGATGGCTCACGGCAAAGGCGTCATTGATGTATATATCGCAGAAACTACCGATTTCTTTAGAAAATTCATCGCCATTTTTCTCCTCGTCCGGATGAAACCGGAGATTTTCCAGCATCAGAATCTGACCGGGAGACAGCGCATCCACCATCTTTTTGACCTCCGGCCCGATGCAGTCCGGCGCCATGACGACATCACGTCCGATAATTTGACCCAGCCGCCGGCCCACCGGCGCCAGCGAATATTTTGCCGCGGGCGCGCCCTTGGGCCGGCCCATGTGCGACATGAGGATCAGTGCGCCGTTATGCTCCAGCACGTGTTTCAATGTCGGCAGCACCGCCTGAATCCGCGTATCATCCGTGATGTTTCGCTGTTCATCCAGCGGCACGTTGAAATCGACCCGGACCAGCACTTTTTTCCCTGATACATCCATTCCCCCGATGGATTGCATGGCGATATCCTCCTTACCTCATTAGGTTTTCTTTTGCTGTTGATGCAAATGTTTTTTCCGGGACCACCGCTC
>CAYZXZ010000105.1:0-7467 GCA_964481615.1 uncultured Desulfobacteraceae bacterium
GTCCGCCTCGATCCGCCAGGGAGTTTCACTGCGAAATCCTGCTTTTTGAAGCGTGTTGCCGGCAGCCGGCGGCATGCTTCCCAACAGGATGCCGGCATGCAGCAGGATGATGGCCGCTGTCAGAAATCCGGGCAATCCTGATCTGATATGATATGACACCGGCGGCATAAGGCAAATCAATGCTTTCCGTGAAAATGAAGATACGGTTTTTTAAGAATCAGAGAATAATACCTTGAAGCTGTGCCAAAATTCCAGTATAAAATCGGTATTTGCAAAAAATTCAAGAAATATGAGGTCATGGGACACTTCCCTTTTTGGGGCATGGATGCGGCTTGATGAAAAAGCAGTTTGTGAATCAGATCAAATCCGGCGAAACCGTTGATGACCGGTTTGCGGTGTCGGAAAAATTTCTGGCCCGGAAAAAGGACGGCAAACCGTTTTTAACCCTTGTTTTTTCCGATAAGACCGGCGCCATCAAAGGCGTGGCATGGGATGACGCGGAAAACACGGACCGGGCCATTGCCGCCGGAGATATCGTTCATGTCATTGGGACGGTCAATCAATACCGGGACACACTCCAGATCACCGTCAAGTCCATGGCGCCGGTGTCTCGGGACATGGTGGCTCCGTCGGATTTCATGCCGGCATCCCGCCGGAATACCGATCAGATGATGGAACGGCTGATCAAGCTGGCCGACACGATCAGAACCCCGCACCTGAAGGCCCTGATCTCGTCCTTCTGGGAAGACGATGATTTTGTGCGGCAATTTAAAACAGCGCCGGCGGCCAAGCATATGCATCATGCCTATATAGGGGGCCTGCTGGAGCACTCCCTTTCCCTGGCCCTGCTGGCCGACAGGGTCGCCGAACACTACGGCGGCATCGACCGGGACATGCTCATCGCCGGCGCGATCCTGCATGATATCGGAAAAACAAAGGAATTCGAATACGACAACCGGATCGATTATTCCATGGCGGGCCGCCTGATCAGCCATATCGTCATCGGTATCGAGCTGATTGAAAAAAAAATCGTCACAATGGATCATTTCCCGCCCGTTTCCGCCCTGCTGCTCAAGCATATGATCATCAGCCATCACGGTTCCCGGGAACTTGGATCACCTGAACCCCCCAAGACACTGGAATCGGTGCTGCTTAACTATCTGGATGAAATCGATTCGAAAATCAACGGGATAAGAGATTTCATGGCATCCCACGACCCCGGGGCTGAATGGACGTCGTATCATAAACTGCTGGAACGCTTTTTTTACAAGGGAACCGGATAACGGATTGACGGTAAGGCAGCGGCATAATGTTTATAACACTTGAGGGGATAGAGGGTTCGGGAAAGACCACTCAGATGGGGCTGGTCGCCGATTATTTCAGTAAAAAGGGCGTCGATTGCTTCCTCACCAGGGAACCCGGCGGAACATACATCGGCAAGAAGATCCGCGCCATTCTGATGGATCCGGAAAACAGCGGGCTGTTGCCGATGACTGAGTTGATGCTTTATGCCGCGGACCGCGTTCAGCATGTTCAGGAGCAGATCGTCCCGGCTCTGGCAGCCGGAAAGACGGTCGTCTGCGACCGGTTTCACGATTCAACCGTCGCTTACCAGGGATTTTCCAGAAAGCTCGATACCGCGGTGATCGATCGTATTCATCAACTAATTCTCAACGGCCTGGCGCCGGATCTCACGTTTTTGCTCGATCTGCCGGCCGCCGTCGGCCTGTCCAGGGCCTGGGACCAGATCAACAGCGGGCTCAGATCCGGTGCCGAGACGCGGTTTGAGTCCGAAAATCTGGCGTTTCATGAAGCGGTGCGCGCGGGGTACCTGGAGCTGGCCCGCCGTGAACCGGATCGTTTTGTCATCATTGATGCAACGGCAAAATCAGACGAAGTAACAACCCAAATCCTTTCGGAGCTGGCCCGTCGGTGCGGCTTCTAATGAAAAGGGAAGAACAAATGCATCATTCCATTTTAGATACCATCGGGAATACGCCGCTGGTTGAAATCCGCAGATTGAACCCGAACGCGAACGTCACCATCCTGGCCAAGATCGAGTACCTGAATCCGGGGGGTTCCATCAAGGACCGGCCGGCCCTGTACATGATTGAAGAAGGCGAGCGATCTGGAAAACTTACGCCGGATAAAATCGTGATCGAAGCCACCAGCGGCAACACCGGCATCGGGCTGGCCATGGTCTGCTCAGTCAAAGGATACCGCCTGCTCCTGACCATGTCCGAGGCGGTATCCATCGAGCGTCGCAAGATCCTGGCGGCACGGGGAGCCGAGATTCTCCTGACCCCCGGCCATCTTGGAACCGACGGCGCCATCGAGGAAGTCTACCGCATCGCCCGGGAGAATCCGGACCGGTATTTCATGACCGACCAGTTCAACAACGATGCCAACTGGATGGCACACTACCACGGCACCGCCGAAGAAATCATCCGGCAGACCGGCGGCAGGGTCGACAAGATCGTGGCCACCATGGGAACCACCGGAACGGTCATGGGGCTTGCCAAGCGGTTTAAGGAATATGATCCCAAGGTCGAGATCATCGGGGTGGAGCCCTATCTCGGGCACAAACTCCAGGGCCTGAAAAACCTCAAGGAAGCCTACCGTCCCGAAATATTCGACAAGAACCTGCTGGGCCGCAAGGTCAATATCGATGATGAAGAGGCCTTTGAGATGACGCGCCGTCTCGGCAGGGAAGAAGGGCTGTTCGTGGGCATGAGCAGCGGGGCCGCCATGGTGATCGCCGCAGGGGAAGCCGAAAAAATGGAAAGCGGCACCATCGTGGTCATTTTTGCCGACAGCGGCGAGCGGTATCTCAGCACTCCGCTTTTTGCCGTCAAGAAAAAAGTCGATCTGGTGCTGTTTAATACCATGAAACGTTCCAGGGAACCCTTTGAACCCATGCATGCCGGCCGGGTTTCGGTCTATTCCTGCGGCCCTACGGCCGATGCCAGGATGCACCTGGGTCAATGCCGACGTTTCGTTTTTTCCGACATGCTCTGCCGGTATCTGGAATTTCGTGGATATGCCGTCAATCACGTCATGAATATCACCGATATGGACGACAGGACCATCCAGGGTTCCGAAGCCGCGGGCGAAGATCTTAAGACGTTTACGGAAAAATACATCGATTGGTTCAAGCAGGACCTGGATCATCTCCGGATCAAGCCGGCCCAGCACTATCCCAGGGCAAGCGAACACATGGAGGATATGGTGGCTCTGGCCAAAAAACTGGCTGCAAAGGGCATTGCCTACGAAAAGCTTCATTCCCTTTATTTCAGCATATCGGCGTTTTCGGAATACGGGAATCTCTCGAGAGTCGACTTAGACAAGATCCGGCTGGGCGCAACCGTTGATCTGGACGAATATGAAAAAAACAACCCCAAGGATTTCACGCTGCTGAAAAGGGCAAAGCTTTCGGATCTGAAGCGGGGCCTCTATGTCAAGACCGAATGGGGAAATGTTCGGCCGTCGTGGCATATCCAGTGCGCGGCCATGTCAATGAAATACCTGGGAGACACGTTCGATATTCATACAAGCAGCCGTGAACTCCTGTTTCCGCATCACGAAAACGAACTTGCCATCGCCAAGGCCCTTACCGGAAAGCCACTGGCCAGATACTGGCTGCATTGCGAGCAGGTGCAAGCCGAACAGCGCCATGATGACGATGCCGCGGCCGATCTGCCGACCCTGGCCGATGTGATGGACATGGGATACACGTCACGGGAGATCCGGTTCTGGATTGTGGGCGCCCATTACCGGCGTCCCCTGGTATTTTCCGAATCCCGGATGCTCCAGTCCAGGAATGCGTTGAAACGGATCGACGCATGTGTGTTGTCCCTTGTCCGGCTTGACCGCGGCGGGCCCTTTCAGGAGATCGACCAGATCGTCTATGATATCCGTCAGGGATTCATCAACGCCA
The DNA here is from genome assembly GCA_964481615.1 of uncultured Desulfobacteraceae bacterium. Classification (GTDB taxonomy): domain Bacteria; phylum Desulfobacterota; class Desulfobacteria; order Desulfobacterales; family Desulfosalsimonadaceae; genus SURF-33. The sequence goes on from CAYZXZ010000105.1 coordinate 3,938, forward strand.
TGGATGATGACCTTAATTTCCACGCCGCGCTGGCGGAACTGTTTCGAAGCATCCGAAAAATCAATATACTGATCCGCCAGGAACAGCTCAGCTTGGATGATGCGTCCAAGATCCTTGCGGCATTTAAAAGCGTGGATGAGGTTATGCAGATTTTTGATTTTTCCGTTGATGAGTTCGCATCCGATATTCAATCCCTAATTTCCGATAGGGAAGCCGCCCGTGAATCGGGTGATTTCGAACGGGCGGATCGGATCAGGGAACTGCTGCGCAGGCGGGGAGTTGCCATCTGCGATACCAGAATCACAACGCAATAACGGAAACCACAACGGAACAGCTAAAAAATGATACCGGTTTATTTCCCATTTACCCATATTACCGAGCCGATTGCCGAGGCCGCCTGCCGCTGCTTCGGCGGTGTCGTTCTTCACCGGCCACTGCAACAGGACCTGCCGCAACCGCTTGCGGCCCTGGCCGCCCGCCTGCCCATAGATATCCGCGTGTCGGCCTGGGTCGATGATGAACAGCTCGCCAATCTCTATCATGCCTACCGCAAATGGGGCGATCTTCATGAAGGAGGCATGGCTACGTTTAAAAACCGTTTCAACGGGGCCGACAATGCCGAAGCTTTCGTGACCCAGGTTCGATCGGAAATTCTCGGCAGCCAAACCCGCAAGACAATAGTGCCGGATCCACTCTTTTCCGCCCGCCTTTTTTTGCTGGCGGCCCAGGATTATGACATGGCGCAGGAAACGGTGGATCAGGCCATTGCCGTCTCTGAAATAAACATGGCCCGGATGGTTGCCGAGCTCAAGGGAGACGCGGCACCCGGGATGCTTGTAAACAATCACCCTCCCGAGGATGATCCGGGGGCGTTTATGACCGGAGTCAGGCTCCGGTCCTGGTTTCGGCTGTCCTGCCTATATACGGATACGGATTTCGACCTGTTGATGACAACGAGTCCGGCCGTGCTTGAAGCGCTCCTCAACCACGCGCCGTCTGCAGGCCTTGTGCATGTCTGGGATGCCGTGCCCTGCCCCGCGGATGACGGTCAGCGGGCATTATGGGAGACGTATTTGGCGGATACGGCCCTCATCCGGCAAAATGAAGCCGTAAGACCGGACCCGCCGAAACTACCCCTGGCGTTTTCAGGAATTTTCGGGTTCCGGCTGTATCGTTTTCCCGATATCACTCTGGAACAGCTGTTAAATCTCAACGGGCCTTTTAATGAAATCTCGCATACGATCCAGCCGGGGATCCGCAGCATTGTGGTGGGGTTTCTGGAAACGAAAAAAATTGGAAAAAGAGTTCTTGACTCGATTTTATAATTGGCGTATGGAGATTTTTCACAAATTTTCAATCAAAAGACGGTCCGTATACCTTAAATTATACATTTATGAAAGGAGATTGAGAAAATGGCTTTTAATCCTATTGTTGATGCCGATAAGTGCGAAGGCTGCGAAGAATGCGTTGATGTGTGCCCGACGGAAGTTTTTGAAATGCAGGACGGAAAATCCGTTCCGGTCAATGCGGAAGAATGCCTTGGCTGCGAAAGCTGTATTGAAGTCTGTGAACCTAGCGCCATCATCATCGAAGAAATTTAACATCCCGTTGCTGTCGGCTTCCCCGGTCTCATGGAGCGGCGACCGGGGAAGCTTTCCGGTCTTTTGTCGCCATTCCTTTTTCTTGCTTGTTGTTGCCTGTCTGCATCCGATTTCATTATTTTTTAGTTCAACACTACCTGTATCATGATTACACTTTCCGGGTTTCCACACATGGCCTATGTCCGGCAGCGACTGATCCGGTCCGGCATGGACGATATCAACGGCGCTGTTTCAGCGGCCATTGACCGGGCGTGCGCTTTCCGGCCGTCGAAACAAGGGGAAACTGTAGCCGTTGCCGTGGGGAGCCGCAGGATCGACAGGATCGATAAAATTGTGGATCAGTGCCTTCGCAGCCTGGAGGCGATGGGGTTTGTTCCGTTTATTATAACCGCCATGGGAAGCCACGGCGGGGCCATGCCCGACGGCCAGAAGGAGATCCTAGCTCGGCTGAACATAACGGCCGCCGACATGAAGGTGCCGGTAAAGGCCGACATGGCCACCCAACGCATTACCTCCCTTCCGGGGGGTGTTGATATTCACTTTTTATCGTGATGATTCCGAGCAGTGCCCGGGTGGTTCGGATACAGGACACTGCTCATCTTGAGTATCTTCAGGCCTCTCGATCCCATGAAACAGATATTGAAGCCGACCCGGACCTGGAGCGGATGACCCCCTGGCGGCCCCTGGAACTGGATGAATCAGACAATCTGATGAAATTTGATCCCCATGAGAAATGCTAACGACAGAAATTATCAGGTTCAGACACCCATCGGCATGATGGCGGTTTGTTATCATGAAGCCCCTTTTTTAATAATGGAAATCGCGCTTCCGCGTTGGGAGACGGATGCCGGTCCAGTTAGCCCGCAGGTATTGACCCCGACGCCGCCTTCGACATTGCCGCCGTTTCCGCCCGGTCTTGCCGGACTGGAACAAACCGTTCGGCAGCTTTTGTATTATTTTGACGGAATTACCGCACAACCGCCATGGCCTCTATTCAATATGGACGGCATGACCGCATTACAGCAACAGGTGCTGCGGGCCGTGGCCGCCATTCCCTTCGGCGCAAAAAAAACATATCGGGATATCGCAGAGGATGTGGGACACCCCGGAGCATGGCGTTTCGTGGGAACGACTATGGCGAAAAATCCGTTTCCCATTCTTATTCCCTGTCACCGGGTGGTGCGTAGCAACGGCGAGATCGGCGGATACGGCGGCGGGTCTGACCTGAAAAAAAGGCTTATCGCCTTTGAAAACGAAAAAACATCGGATTAAAATTATAGTTGTTAAACCCTCATTAAATGCAGTATTTATTGACTTATGAAACAATATGTTATCGATGAATTGCGGCCGGAGGATCATCAGCGGATACAAAATTACTTAGATGATCGTTTCGGTCCGGCCGACATGGAGACCCTTTACTGGATACCGCTGGAGCCATCGCTTTACAGCGAAGAGCAGCGCCGGCACGCCCAATGTCATCCCCTTTATATGGTGGTTCAACTGACGCCCGCGTCCATTGCCGTGGAACTGCTGGTTCGCACGAAAAACAGGATACGCTGTGATTGTATGCGATATGCCGACGAAGCGCAGATGAAATGGGCCATCGGCGTTGTCGATGCGATATTTGAAACCATGGAAATTATAAACTGAGCGGAATGCCTGATGGTAACGGAATAACAATCATGTTGAAAATTATTCCTTTGGGCGGGTTAGGAGAAATCGGCCTCAATATGATGGTTCTCGAATACGGGGATACCATTGTGATCATCGATGCGGGCCTGATGTTTCCTGAAGCCTATATGTTCGGGGTTGACTATGTCATTCCGGACATGGACTACATCCGGCAGAACAAGTCGAAAGTCGCCGCCGTTATTCTGACCCATGCCCACGAGGATCATATCGGCGCGTTGCCGCATCTGCTCAAGGAAG
>CAYZXZ010000105.1:7491-9469 GCA_964481615.1 uncultured Desulfobacteraceae bacterium
CGGTTTACGCCACGCCGTTTACCATCGGCATGCTCCGGCATAAACTCGAAGAACACGATCTCCTTTCCCATGTGTCGCTCAATATCATCACCCCCTCGGAAAAACTGCATATTGCGCCGTTCTCTTTTGAATTTATCCGGGTTAACCACAGCGTGGTGGACGGCGTGGGGATCGCGGTGCGGACTCCGGTTGGATTGATCGTTCATACCGGCGATTTCAAACTGACCGAAACCGCCATCAGCGGCATGGCAACAGATGTGGACCGGTTCGCCCGTCTGGGGGACGAGGGGATATTGGCGCTGTTGTCGGATTCCACCAACGTGGAAAAAGAGGGCCGTTCGATTTCCGATCGTCAGGTCGGCGGAACCCTTGAAAAGATTGTTGCGGCCAGCCCCGGCCGCGTGATCATCGCGCTGTTTGCGTCCAATATCGCCAGAATTCAACAAATCGTCGGTATTTGCGGGCGCCTAGGCCGGAAAGCCGTGTTTAACGGCCGCAGCATCGAGCTGAGTGTCGGGATCGCAAGCGAGCTGAACATGCTCGATATTCCCGAAGACATGGCCATTGATGTGACGGAAATCAATGATTACGTTCCGGAGGAGATACTGATACTGACCACCGGCAGTCAGGGGGAGCCCATGTCCGCCCTGGCGCGCATGGCGGCCGGGACCCACAAGCAGTTGCAGGTGGAGCCGGGAGACCGTGTGATCCTGTCGTCGAAATTTATTCCGGGCAATGAAAAGGCCATTGCAAAGATCATCAATAATCTGTTCCGCAAAGGGGCTGACGTCGTCTACGAGACCATTTCCGACATTCATGTTTCCGGCCATGCCTTTCGGGAAGAATTGCGCACCATGATCGAGTTGACCCGGCCCCGTTATTTTGTGCCGATTCATGGCGAATACCGGCACCTGATTCATCACGCTTATCTTGCCGAAGCATGCGGGATTCCCAAAGAGCGGGTCCTACTGACGGAAAACGGTCAGATCCTTAAATTCGATCTTTCCGGCGGCCGGGTCAGCGGAACGGTGGGGGTCAGCCGGATACTGGTGGATGGCAAGGGTATTGGCGATGTTGGGCATTCGGTACTCAAGGAGCGGCGCCTGCTTTCCGAGGAGGGGCTTGTGGTGGTGACTCTGGCCATTGATTCGGAAACCGGATTTGTGGTATACGGTCCTGAAATCGTTTCCAAAGGCTTGGTGTTTGAGCAGGAAACCGGTCATATTATCGAGGATGCCCAGTGTGTTCTGATAGAAATCATCGAAGAAGTGTCACTTATCGATCCGGCCATGCGCGGCGAAACCCTCCGGCGGAAGGTGCCACGAGCACTCAGGGAATATTTCAATTTCACACTCAAGCGCCGGCCGGTAATCCTGCCGTTTATTCTCGAATTATGAGGCCATCATTTTCTCGGTATTTAAAACTTCACGGAAAACAGCCATGCGCAGGGAAATAATCGGTATATTTTTCTTTTTTCTGGTGATTCTCACCTTGATGAGTCTGATGTCGTATCATCCTGCGGATCCCTGCTTTCTCACAAAAGCCGGGACTACGGCATCTCCCGGCAATTTTTTCGGTGTCTTCGGCGCGTACCTTGCCGGGATACTGGTCGGACTGACCGGTGTCGGGGCTTTCTGGATACCCCTTCTCCTGCTGATCGCCGGTATTGAATTTTTCAGCAGCCGGTCTCTGTATCGGATCTATTTCATCGCGGGCGGCGGCATCCTGCTGATCATGGGTACGGGCAGCCTGTTTTCGTTTTACCAGGAAGCATATGTCATATTGGGCCGATCCTATCCGGCTGGCGGGATAATTGGATCATGGGTGAAAAATTTTCTGGATCATTATGCCAATGTGACCGGCGGCACCCTGATCCTGATCTTTTTTCTGCTGATCGGATTTATCCTGACAACCGGGGTTTCCGTCGTCAATCTTTCGGGAAGGGCCGCAAGGGCGTGTCTGCGCATCACCGGCGGCA
>CAYZXZ010000106.1:0-9457 GCA_964481615.1 uncultured Desulfobacteraceae bacterium
GGAATGTATTTATTGCACTATTTAATGTTAAAATATTTATGGCCTGATTAGTATAAACATCCGGCCTGTTCATCTTCTCGCGTGACGGCCGAAGAGTGGATTGAGGGGATTGAGATTCGGGCTTGACAGGCTGGTTGCGTTTTACATAAGTTATGCGCTTTGATACGAATTTTTTCGGTTCCAGCTTTAGCGGGTTCACCAAGCGAGCCATCATACGCTTTCGCCCCCTTGCTTAAAACTGCTGAACCGGATTCAAAGATTTACCTTTACAAGCAAAGGAGATTGTCATGCTCGACATCACTCTTCAAGACGATATCGCCATCGTCACCTTCAATAACGGCAAAACCAACCCCATAAATCGCGAGATGCTGGCACAGCTTCGAGAAATCGTGGATGAAGTCGACGCCAACCCTTCGCCCAAAGGAATCATCCTGACCGGTGCGGGCCGCTTTTTTTCCAGCGGGTTCGACCTGCCTATCTTTATTAATTTCAAGGATCGCGAGGAAGCCGTCGCATTCTTTGATCCGGCTGTTTGCCTGCCGGAAACCGGTGGTGACGGCCTTCAACGGCCATGCGGCCGCAGGCGGGCTGATCTATTCCATGGCGGCCGATTACCGCATCGTCAAAGATCACCCCAAAATCAAAATCGGCATGACCGAGATCAAAATCGGGCTTCCCTTGAACATCGTCCAGCACGAAGTCATGCGGTTCGGGTTTGACAGTGCGCTGAAATTCCGGGATGTCATGTTTTTCGGCGATATGGTCGATGTGTACAAGGCCAAAGAAATGCGGCTGGTGGATGAAGTGGTGCCCGAAGATCAGCTCATGGAACGGGCCAAGCAGGTGGTCAGCCAGTGGATCGACACGCCCAACCGGCCATTTATGCGGTTAAAACACCTCCTTCGTATGGATGCGGTGGCGGGCATGCGGCGAAAACTGGCGGAAGAGAACTGGCACGAGGGAATGGACTGCTTTTTCAGAGACGACGTCCGCAAGACCCTGGAATTCGTCCAGGCCAGCCTGCAATAATCGTCCCGTAGGCAGTCATTCATTCATGCGCAATTCTTCCTTAAAGGATTTTTTGCCCCTTGTGGCAGGTCCGAGCCGGTATCTTGGAAGCGAGGTCAATTCCATTCACAAAGACCCGCGTCAGGTAAGGCTCCGGTTCGCCATGGGTTTTCCGGATCGTTATGATATCGGCATGTCCCACTTCGGCATGCAGATCCTCTATCATATCCTCAACCGGGACAAGCGGATCGCGGCCGAGCGTGTTTTTGCCCCGGACCTGGATATGGCCGATTATCTTACCGCATCCGGAGCGCCCCTTAGTTCCCTGGAAACCGGCACTCCCCTGCGGCAATTTGATATCATCGGTTTCAGCCTCCTCTATGAACTCAATTACACCAATGTCCTGATGATGCTGGATCTGGCCGGGATTCCGTTTCGTTCGGCCCTTCGCGATTCTTCCCATCCCCTTATCATCGCCGGCGGACCATGTACGGTAAATCCGGAACCCGTAGCCGATTTTTTCGACGCCATGGTGATCGGCGACGGGGAAACCGTGGTGATACAGATGGCCGAGGCATGGATGGCGTGGCGGGAAGGCGGGGACCAGGATCGTGAGGAATTGCTGCGGACCTGGGCCGGAATTGAAGGGGTCTATGTGCCCGCGTTTTTTTCAGCGCACTTTGATGCATCCGGTTTTCAGCAGACCCGGCCTTTGATTTCCGGATATGACACGGTGACCCGGGCCGTTGTGCCCGACCTGGATGGGGCGGCTTTTCCGGGCAGGCCGGTGGTTGCGTTCGGACGGCCCGTACATGACCGCCTGCGGCTGGAAATCGCCCGAGGGTGCAGCCGGGGGTGCCGATTCTGCCAGGCAGGTATGATTTACCGGCCGGTGCGCGAACGGTCGGTGGGAAACCTTTTAGATCTTGCAGAGCGCGCTATTGCCGCCACCGGGTACGATGATCTGTCGGTCCTTTCCCTGAGCACCGGTGACTACGGCTGCCTGGCCCCGCTCATGCAGGAGTTGATGGAGCGGTTTTTCTCCCACCGCATCGCGGTGTCGATTCCTTCCTTTAGGGCCGGCACCCTGACCCCGGCTCTGATGGGACAGATCCGGCAGGTGCGAAAGACCGGTTTCACCATTGCCCCCGAGGCCGGCTCCGAACGTCTGCGGGCCGTGATCAACAAAAACATCCGTGAGCAAGACGTAATGGAAACTGTCGCCCACGCCTTTTCCCTGGGATGGCGGGTCATCAAACTCTATTTCATGATCGGCCTGCCCACGGAAATCGATGCGGATATACAAGCCATCGTTGATATGGTAAGCCGGATCCGCAACGGCCAGGCAAAAAGCGGCCGAGCGGGAAATATTCACGTGAGCGTGGCCACGTTCATCCCCAAACCCCATGTGCCGTTTCAATGGGACCCGCAAATCACCACTGCCCAATCCAGAGACAGGATGGAATATCTGCGCAGCCGACTGCGCATGCGCGGCGTCACGTTCAAATGGCAGAACCCCGAAGCCAGCCTGCTGGAAGGGCTCTGGGCCCGGGGGGACCGGCGCCTTTCACTGCTGCTGGAAACAGCATGGAAAAAGGGCTGCCGTTTTGACGGATGGAGCGATACGTTTAATTTCAGACTTTGGGAAGAGGCTCTGGCCGCATCCGGGGTTGATATCGATTTTTTTACCACGCGCCGGCGCTCATTTGACGAACCGCTCCCCTGGGACCATATCGACATCCGGGTATCCAAGAAATTTCTCAAGGACGAACGTAAAAAAGCCGAACGCGACGAGACCACAATAGATTGCCGTGACGGGGAATGCCAGGCGTGCGGCGTCTGCGATATGGATCGGATCATGCCCCGGTGCGCACAGGCACCAGCGACGGCATCGGACCGGCCATCTTCAGACCAAAGCCCGGCATCAACAAGGCAATCCGTCTCCGACTCACCTGCTTCGACCGACCAACAAGGCGCACCCTCTCTATTTTACGCCCGTCTTGCCTATTCCCGGCGGGAATCGGCCCGGTATTTCGGGCACCTGGAACTGGTCACCATTTTCTCCCGGGCCATCCGCCGGGCCGGTATTCCAGTGGTATTTTCAAAGGGATTTCATCCCAAACCAAGGATGTCATTTCATAATCCGCTTCCAGTGGGGATGGAAAGTGAAAGCGAAATATGTTATATCAGCTTAAGTGAAAATGTAGATTGCCGGGACATGATCACGCAACTGAACAGTCAGCTGCCGACCGGCGTCTTTGTCCATAACTGCCGGATACTGCCCCCGGGACAGCGCCCCAAATTTGTTATTCCGGAAACCGCCGATTACCGTGTGACCATTGAGGGAGTCGAATTTAACCTCGATATCATTGCAAAATTTAACCAATTAAAGGAATGGCAATTCGACCAGACGTCCCACAAAGGAGAGGCCCGAAGATTTAATCTAAAAGATGTGGTGGCTGATCTGGATCGTATCGCGGGCAACAGCCTGGAGATCCGGCTGCGAACAACCGACGGCAAGACCCTCCGGCCCGATGACATCCTTCGGGCTGTTTTTCAATTTTCAGAGGATCGTATCCGGCGGGCTCGAATCGTTAAATTGTTTGAAATTAAGCCCGATACCGGATAATAAAAAAATTACCGATAATATAAATTATAAGGATAAAGTTTACGTATGTATAAGGAACTGGTGATCAATGCGCTCGGTCCGGAAATCCGTGTGGCGCTGTTAGAGGATGGCACCATCGTTGAAATCTACGTGGAGCGAATGGATGAATCCAATATCACGGGAAATATTTACAAAGGCCGCATTCAAAGGGTCCTTCCCGGGATGCAGGCAGCTTTTGTGGATATCGGCCTTCAGCAATCAGCTTTCATTTATGTCGATGATGTGATCGATGCGCGTGCGAACGGATTTTTCGAAGAGGTTTTTCTCTCCGACCACACCGTCGAGGAAGACACGGGCGCGGCACCGTCGGAGATTTATGATAGGGCAGCAGCGTCCGGCGCCGTCAGCCGGCTTCCAATCGAAGACGTGCTGCAGGAGGGCCAGGATATTCTGGTGCAGGTGGCCCGTTCTCCCATCGGCAGCAAGGGCGCCCGCCTGACTACGTTTGTGTCGCTTCCGGGCCGTTTCCTGGTCCTTATGCCTACGGTGGATCATGTGGGCATATCCCGGCGCATTACGGACGATGCCGAACGGCAGCGGCTTAAAAACATGGTCCTGGAGCTGCGGACAGAGAATTTTGGCTATATCGTGCGCACGGCCGGCGATGGCATCGAACCGGATAAAACGAAAAAGGAAATGGAATTTCTGGTCAATTTATGGACCGATATCCAGAAAAAGTTTCACGGCGCTTCCGTCCCGGCCGTCCTGCATGAGGAACTCACGGTCACGTTGCGCAGCGTCCGGGATCTGCTGGCTCACGAGGCAGACAAGGTGACCATCGATTCCCCGGCGGGTTACAAGTCTGTTCTGGCCTTTATCGAAAAATTCATGCCGCACCTGAAAGGGTCGATTATTCATTTTGATCTGGCCGAACCGATTTTCGACGCCTACAACATAGAAGGAGACATCGCCCGGGCCCTGCGAAAGAAAGTTTGGCTCAAATGCGGCGGTTATATCGTGATCGAAACGACCGAGGCGCTCGTGGCCATCGATGTCAATACAGGACGATACGTGGGCAAGCATAATTTTGAGGAAACCATTTTAAAAACCAATCTGGAGGCGGTCAAGGAGATCGCTTATCAGATCCGGCTGCGGAATCTCGGAGGCATCATCATTATCGATTTTATCGATATGGAACACAAATCAAACCGGGAGAAGGTCTATCAGGCATTAATAGAGGTATTGCAAAAGGACAAGGCCAAAACCAGCGTGCTGCCGATTTCGGAAATGGGACTGGTTGAAATGACCCGGAAGCGGGTTGTGAAATCGCTAAACCGGATGCTGTGCGAACCCTGCTTCTACTGTCAGGGGGAAGGGGTCCTCCTTTCCCGGCGCACGATCTGTAATAATATTTACCGGGAAGTTCTGCGTCTCTGCCAGGATGTTACCGGAGACCGGATCAGCCTCCGGGTCCACCCCGAGATCGCGGAGCTTCTTCTCGGCGAGGCCAACGATATAATCATCTCCATGGAAAAACAGCTCAAACGACGGGTGGTCATTTATCCTGTATCCGAATATCATATCGAACAGTTCAACATTATCGAGCTGTTGCGGTCGGTTCCGGATAACACAAACCGGAACTGAGCCGGAAAATCGAATCGCGGGCCGGTCTCCAGGCCGATACTGGAAGACCGGCTCGAAAGCTTCAATCTCGCTCATAACCGGTTTTTTTACGAGAGTATTAATGGATAAATTTTTAATATTGACAATATTGCACCGGTTATGATTATTATTTTTGGTTGAATTTTTCAATTTTAGGTTTTTTAATTATATATAAAAAGGCATGCGTGCCTGTCCGCCTGGTTTTATGGTCATGGGGGTTATGAAATATCATGGCAGAGCGGACGGACGGCAACGATGCCACAATGACATTATTTTGACAGCGAGGGAGTGCTGAAATGAAAAGGACATATCAACCAAGCAGGACGAAAAGAGTGCGAACACACGGATTTCTGGTGCGCATGTCCACCCGGCAGGGGAGGCTGGTGATCAAACGACGTCGGGCCAAGGGAAGGAAGCGCCTGGCCGTCTGATATGACGGCGGGACGCACGGGCTGTCCGGGCAAACCACGCAAGGCCAACCACATTGAACGGAAACCAGTTCAAAAAGTCGGACAGGCTTCTAAAACGCTTTGAATTTATTGAATTATCTGATTCAGGCAAGGCGATTCAGGATCGGTTTTTCATCGTCGCTTTCAGACCGGGCATCAAAAACCGGACGCGCATGGGAGTGACCGTATCGAAACGGGTCGGATGCGCCGTAACGCGAAACCGCTTGAAACGGTTGGTGCGCGAAGTGTTCCGGTTGAAGCGGGACTGGATCACGACCACGATGGATATCAATGTGATCGCCAAAAAAGCGGCCTCCGACATATCCTTTGACCAGACGAGCGCGTCGCTGGAAAAGCTGTTTGCCAGGTTTAGGGAGCATCGATATTAAATATCTCATCTTATTGTTGATAAGGATTTATCAGGCGCTATTGGCCCCTCTGATCGGACCCGCATGCCGGTTTTACCCGTCCTGTTCTCAGTATGCGTATGAAGCGGTCAGCAGGCATGGTATCTTGAGGGGGGCGTGGCTGTCGGTCAAGCGCCTGTGCCGCTGCCATCCGTTTCATCCGGGCGGCGTGGACCCGGTTCCCTGATCGGCGCAGTGGTATCAATTCCTTCCCTCCGTCCTGCATTCATTCGCATTGCTCTGGTGTCGATGAGGTTCAGAATGCATCCACGCACACGATGCCCGCGGCAGAAATTTTCCGGGAGGAAAACCGATACCTGATGCGAAATGCAATAAATCATAACTTTCAAGCTTTTTTCGGAACCCGGAAACAGCGGGGCGAAAAATTGACGCGCGTGTCTGTTTCAATAAGATAAGAATGCGCGCCAGCAGGAGTTTTTCATGGAACAGTGGCGACTGGTTTTGGCGATTGCAATTTCAATTCTGATATTTGTTGTCTGGGACCTGATATTTATCGACAGGCGTGAAGTGCCGCCGCCCCGGGTCCCGGCAGCGATCGAAGAGATACACGACGGGTCGCGCGTTGCCGGGCCGGAACCCGCGCCGTCAATTGAAGGCATTGATTCATCCATAGACATGGGCGAAACCCCGGGACGCCGTTTTGCGACCATAACCGTTCAAACCCCCTTTTATACGGCGCAATTTTCTGAAAAAGGAGCGGCTCTTACCAGTTTTATGCTGGAAACATACCGGGAAACTATTGAAGAAGACGCGCCCAGAAAACAAATGATCCCCGCCGATAATCCACGTGGGACCGCGCTGGTCGGACTGGCCGGTGAGCGAACGCCGGATATAACCGGCGCCATTTACACCACCGATGTCGAAACGGATATGGTGGCGGTGAGCGATACGCATCAAACGATAACCTTTTTTACCCGAACGGCGTCGGATATATTGATTGAAAAGAAATTTACTTTTTTTCCAGATAGTTATAAAATAGACCTTCTTGTTTTACTCAACAATCTCTCCGGCAAGCCACTGGAAGGGGGCGTGGAGGTGTTGCTGGCCAACCCGCCGCCCGATGGAACAGGCGGATATTCCTTTGAAGGTCCTTTTGCGCATATCGCCGGTTCCCTGGAAGAGATCGATATCGCAGATATTACAGAAAAAAGCGTTCTGTCCGGAAATGTGGCATGGGCGGGGCTGACGGGGCGATATTTCATGACCGCCATTGTTCCGCAAAACCTTGATGATTCCAGTGTTCGGCTTGGCCTCAACCAGGCGAATAATCTGGTGGAGGTCCGGGTCGTTCAACCATCTATGATAATGGCGCCGGACAGCACCCATCCTTACAGCTATTGCCTGTTTGTGGGGCCCAAGCGGATTTCGGATCTTTCGCATTGCGGGAAAAACCTGGAAAAAGCGGTTGATTTCGGCTTTTTCGATATTATTGCCAAACCCTCTCTGTGGCTGATGAACCAGATTTATGACCGCGCCATTCCCAATTACGGCGTGGCGATCATCCTGCTGACTATTCTCATCAAGCTGATTTTCTGGCCCCTGGGTTCGAAAAGCTATAAAGCCATGGCCGAAATGAAGAAACTTCAACCACTGATGGCCGATATCCGGAAGAAATACAAGGATGATAAAAAGAAGATGAACGAGGAGGTCATGAACCTTTATCGGACCTACAAGGTCAACCCCATGAGCGGTTGTCTCCCGATGCTGGTTCAGATACCGGTTTTTATCGCATTTTACCAGATGCTGTACGAGTCGATTGAATTGCGCCACGCCCCCTTCTGGTTGTGGATCAAGGATCTTTCCGCGCCGGATCGGCTGTTTCAATTCGATATTACCATCCCGCTGATGTATCCGCCGTACGGGATACCGGTATTAACCATTATAATGGGCGCGACAATGCTGTTGCAGCAGAAATTGTCCCCTCCGCCCGGAGACCCGACGCAGGCCAGGATTATGATGATGATGCCGGTGGTTTTCACGTTTATTTTTATCAATTTCCCATCCGGGCTTGTGCTTTACTGGCTTATCAACAATATCCTGTCCATCGCGCAGCAGTATTATATCACCAAAAAATTAGCCTGAGACGGAGGATGAGTATTGTGGCTGTTTTAGAATTCGAGGGAAAAAGCGTTGAAAAAGCAGTTGAATTTGCATGCACACAATTGCATATCCCACGGGACCAGCTCAAATATCAGGTCATCTCCCACGGCTCCAGCGGAATCTTCGGCCTGGTCGGAACCAAAAAGGCCCTGATCCGGGTAACCACATCCGACAAACAAAAACCCGCTCCGCCAGAACCGGAAACCCGCACCGCAGACACCGCCTTTGTCAATCGGGAAGATGTCACCGCCCTGGTCAACGAAGCCTTCGGCGATGATCCCGGCCTCGATGAAACCGAGGACGATGCTTCGGAAGTCGAAGAGACTGAAATCGAAGACGTGGAGATCGAAGAAGAAGTTAATGCCGGTGCGGCTGAAACCGAAGACGACGATACTCCCGTGGCCACGGACGGCGATGTCGAGGGACTTCGCATGGCTGAAGCGGTTATCCGGAATATCGTCAATCACATGGCCATTGATGTGGTTGTGGAGGTGCGCGAACAAACAGACCCCCCCTGTGTACATATCCGTGGGGCGGACGCCGTTGTATTGATCGGCAAAAAAGGGCAAACCCTTGAGTCCCTTCAATATCTGATCGACAAGATGGTCCAGAAACAGGCTGGAAAGCGTTACCGGATCACCATCGATGTAGAGGGTTATATCGAAACCCGATCAGCGGAACTGACGGAACTGGCCCAGCGCCTTGCGGAAAAGGCACTGCGCTCGGGAAAGCCATCGAGCATCAGCCGATTGAGTGCCCAGGAACGCCGGCTGGTTCACATGGCCTTAAAAAACAACAAATCGGTGCGGACCCAGAGCATCGGTGACGGATATTATCGCAAACTTGTTATTTTCCCGAAGAAAAAGGGCAGCAAAAAAACCAGGGAAAAGTCCGAACAGGAATAATTGACATCGCGCCGTCCGTTGCCCGCAATGCATGTTTATATGATTATCGGCCATGAACAATTCAACCATCGCCGCAATATCGACCCCGGTCGGCCACGGCGGCATCGGCATCATCCGGCTTTCCGGTCCGCAGGCGATTGACATCGCCCTTTCGGCATTCCGGCCCAAAATTTTACCGGATGATCCGCCCCCCCCCTTTCCCGTGGACCGCGACAACGGTTTCCATCCCGAAAGCCGACGCATCTACTACGGACATATCATTGATCCTAAAACGCATCGTGTCCTCGACGAGGTACT
>CAYZXZ010000107.1:0-9434 GCA_964481615.1 uncultured Desulfobacteraceae bacterium
AAGGTTCACGATGTCAATGCGCTGGGCCATCTTGTGCCGGAGCCAGGCGCTATTTTTTTTTCGTTCAGGCACTAATTAAAAAAGGGCCTACCCTATAACAGGTAAACCCTTAATTTTATTATGGTGCCGAAGAAAGGACTCGAACCTTCACGAGGATACCCTCACTAGGCCCTGAACCTAGCGCGTCTACCAATTCCGCCACTTCGGCATGTTTCTGAAAAAGAAGGATTGATTTAAAAATAAAATAATCATATATATCTGAAAAATTTTTATGTCAAGCGTAATTTTTGCTTTAAATTTCAGTTCTGTTCAGATGGGTATGATGTACTGATGAAAATAATCAACGATATATATGATCTTGAGCATCCCTTTGAAAAGGCGGTGGTGACCATCGGCAATTTCGACGGGGTTCACAAGGGGCACCAGGCCATTTTGCATCAGGTCATTGAAAAAGCCGAAGCCATCGGAGGAACATCGGTTGCCGTCACTTTTGAACCTCACCCAATCCGGGTGCTGAAAAAAAACGGACAGCCGCCCCTGATCACCCTTTATGAGCAAAAAACGGAGCTCATTGCCCAGACCGGCATCGATGTTCTGATCCGCATCTTCTTTAATGAGGTCTTCGCCGCTGTCACGGCCCGGCAGTTTGTCGAGGACATTCTGGTCCGCCGGATCGGCACCCGGGCCATCATCATCGGAGAGGATTACGCCTTCGGCAGAAACCGCGAGGGAGACGTCGCATTTTTGCGGGAATGCGGCCAGGCCCACGGATTTGAGGTAATTGTGGCCCAATGGATATCCGACACTTTTCACGCCGACGAAAGAATCAGCAGCACGCGGGTCCGTGAAGTGGTGATGGCCGGTAACGTCGAAAAAGCCTGGCACCTGCTCGGAAGACATTACCAGGTAAGCGGCAGGGTGGTTTCCGGCCGCAACCGAGGGGGCCGGCTCCTGGGTTTTCCAACGGCAAACATCCTTTTACACGATGAACTCTGCCCCAAGACAGGCGTTTACGCAGTCACCGTGGCCTGCAAGGGCAGCAAATACAAGGGGGTGGCCAATATCGGCTACAGCCCCACCTTCGGTGACAATCTCTTTACGGTTGAAGCTCATATCCTGGATTTCAACGACGATATTTATAATGAACCGATCCGTGTCAATTTCATCCGGCGCATCCGCGATGAGGCACGGTTTGAAAACATCGAGGCCCTTACCCGCCAGATCACCAAAGATATTGCAGCCGCACGCGATATCCTGTCCAACCAGTGAGAAACAATCCGTTATGACTGTATTGAAAATTTTGACATATCCCGATCCTTTTCTGACAAAAACAGCACGACCGGTGGAAACCATCGATGAGGCAATCCAAGAAATCATCGAAAACATGGCCGACACCATGTACGAAGCGCCCGGTGTGGGTCTGGCCGCCATCCAGGCCGGCATCGACAAGCGCATCATCGTATATGATCCATCCGCCGATCCGCTCAAAAGAGAATTCAGCGTGGTGATCAACCCTGAAATTATCGAAATGGAAGGCGAAACCGTTTCGGAAAACGAAGGATGCCTCAGCGTGCCGGAATACCGCAGCAATGTCCGCCGCAGCCGCGTCATCACGGTCCGCGGCCTGGATCGGTTCGGCAACCCGGTTGAATTTTGCGCCGAGGATTTTCCGTCCGTGGTACTCCAGCACGAGATCGACCATCTAAACGGTGTCCTGTTCATCGACCGCATCAGCATGATCAAAAGAAATCTCTACAAGTCACGCATCAAAAAGGCGATCAAAAAGGGTGAATTACCGGTTTAACGTCATTTTTATGGGCACCCCCGATTTTGCGGTGCCCTCCCTCCAGGCCATGGCCAAAGCCGGTTGCGATGTTTCCCTGGTGGTCACCCAGCCGGACAGACCTAGAGGCCGTGGCCGAAAACCCGCGCCGCCGCCGGTAAAGGCAGCGGCACTGGATCTGGGATATGAGGTGATCCAGCCCGAGACCATCAGGTCCGATGTTTTCATCGACGCCATCCGGGATCGCCGGCCGGACCTGCTGGTGGTGGTTGCGTTCGGCCGGATTCTGCCAAAAATACTCCTTGAGATTCCCGCTTACGGGGCCGTCAACGTGCATGCATCCCTGCTGCCGAAATATCGTGGCCCGGCTCCCATTCAGTGGGCCGTCATCAACGGCGAATCCGTCACCGGCGTGACGACCATGCTCATGGACAAGGGAATGGATACCGGTGAGATTCTGCTGCAATCCGAGGTGAATATTTCACCGGGCGACACCGCCGGCGACCTGCATGACAAGCTGGCCATTGCCGGCGGCGATCTGCTCGCTGAAACCATTGATGCTTTCGGGAAAAACATGATCCAGCCGGTTCCCCAGAATCACGCAAAAGCCACTTACGCGCCCATGCTGACCAAATCCGATGGTCATATCGACTGGACCCTTTCCGCCGAAGCCATTGAACGGTTTATCCGCGGCATGACCCCGTGGCCCGGGGCTTTTACTTTTTTGGATCAAAAACGTCTGATCGTTTTCAAGGCATCCCCCCGCTCCGCGGACCCAGCCTTTCTTCCGGGAACGGTTATTCCGGGTTTTTCAAATGAACTGCGCATCGCCACGGGCAACGGCGGCCTGACAATTTTGGAGATCCAGGAAGCATCCGGCAAACGGATGCCCGTTGATGTTTTTTTAAAAGGCAAACCGGTTCCGACCGGCGCCGTACTGCGCTGAAACGCATCGGCCATGACACCCGATCCCCGCCTAAACGCACTGGATGCCCTGAATATGCTGGATCAGGGCCGCTTTCATTTGGATCATATCATCCAGGAGAGGTTTGAAAAAACCGCGCCCATGACCCAGCGGGACCGCGCCCTTTTTACCGCTTTGGTTTTCGGCGTAATCCGCTGGCGCAAGCGCCTGGACTGGATCATCGGCCGTCATTCCAACGTTTCCATGAAAAAGATCCGGCCGGAGGTGCAAAACATTTTACGGCTGGGCCTGTTCCAGATATTTTTTTTAGACCGGATTCCGGATTCGGCCGCGGTTCACACGGCCGTTGACATGACAAAAAAAAACGCGCCGGTCTGGACGGTCCGCTTTGTCAACGGTCTGCTCCGAAACGCGGTCCGAAACCGGGATGCCCTTGAATTTCCGTTGCCGGAAAATGATCCCGTAGCCGCCCTTGCCGTTACCCGGTCGTTTCCCGAATGGCTGATGCGGCGCTGGCTGAATCGTTTCGGATTCCAAGAAACCCGGGACTTATGCGATGCAATAAACACCGTTCCGCCATTGACCATCCGGACCAACAGGCTTAAAATCGATCGTGAGGAACTGGCAATGATAATGGCTGTCGAAGCCGGGACCGTCACGCCGACCGATTGCGCGCCGGACGGGTTGCGCCTCAATGGCCTTAACACGCCCATTGACCGGATGAAGCCTTTTACGGATGGTCTTTTCCAGGTTCAGGACGAAGCTGCCCAGTTGATATCGCTTCTGCTGCAACCCGGCTCCGGAGATACGGTGCTCGACGCCTGCGCCGGATTCGGCGGTAAAACCGCTCACATGGCACAGCTCATGGAAAACAGCGGAAAGATACTGGCCGTTGATCATGACTCAAAAAAACTGACGCGCCTTGAGGCCGACATGAAACGCCTGGAAATCAGTAACGTGACCACGAGGGTCTGCGATCTTGAAGATCCGGCGGCCATGACCGGATTGGACGCATTTGACCGGATTCTGATGGATGCGCCCTGCTCCGGACTTGGCGTGATCCAGAGAAATCCGGATATCAAATGGGACAAATCCCGGCGGAACCTTCAGCGATTTACGGCCAGGCAAGCGGCCATGCTCCATCACGCATCGCAATACCTGAAGCCTTGCGGCCGCATCGTTTATTCGGTTTGCAGTATGGAACCGGAAGAAAATGAAGCTGTTGTTTCGGCATTCCTGAACAGTCATCCGGAATTTCGGATGGTGACGGAACCAGCGCACCTGCCCGATCCGGCCCGACCGCTGATGGATGAACGCGGTTTTTTCAGGACCTTTCCCCATCGTCACGCAATGGACGGTTTTTTTGCCGCCTGCATGGAGAAACGCGCATGATCCGCTCCCTGGTGAAAATCATTGTGCTGGGAATTATTTTTATGACCGTGGCCGGTGTCAGCACATATTTCACCATCACGCTTCTGATCGGGGGAGATGCAAAAATCACCGTGCCCGATCTTGTGGGCCGGGACCTGGTTTATGTGCTGGAGACATTGACCGACCTGGGTTTGAATACACGCATTCGGGGTTCCGAATACAGCGGCGAAATACCGAAAAACCACGTCATGGCCCAGAATCCCGCACCCGGTACGAAGATCAAGAAAGGCCGCGATATCCGGATTACTCTCTCTAAAGGCACTAAATCCGTGACCATGCCCAATTTAAACGATCTGGATCTGCGGCAGGCGCAACTCATCCTTGAAGAGAACGGGCTCTGTCTCGGCCGGATTTCCAAAGTTCATCATCCTGGAGTTATCAAAGACGCCGTTATTGCGCATACGCCCATGTCCGGTACGGCCATTGA
The DNA here is from genome assembly GCA_964481615.1 of uncultured Desulfobacteraceae bacterium. Classification (GTDB taxonomy): domain Bacteria; phylum Desulfobacterota; class Desulfobacteria; order Desulfobacterales; family Desulfosalsimonadaceae; genus SURF-33. The sequence goes on from CAYZXZ010000107.1 coordinate 4,567, forward strand.
CCGGGATCGTTACGCGGATCTGCTGATCAGCCTGGGACCGCTGCCGGTCGAATACCGGATGCCGGATCTATCCGGTCTTTACCTGGACAAAGCGATCCGACGCATTGAAGAACAAAGTCTTCGCGTAGGAGACATCCGTTCAATTATCGGCAAAGACCAGCCCGCAAACATGATTCTGAATCATGACCCGCCTGCGGGTTCCAGCGTGCTTCGCAACAGCGTGATCGATCTCGAGGTCAGCCGGGTTCAATCCGATGACGCCGGAATCCGAACGGGGTCAGAATCGGGGGCGCTCTTTAGACACCGCCTGCCCGACGGATATCTGCGCCATCATGTGCGGCTGACCCTGCGGGTTTTTGGGATGACCGTTGATATTCATGATGAACTGATGCGGCCCGGCACTGACATCTGGCTCCTGATCCCGGCCCATGTTCAGAGCGCGGTATTTCTCTATGTCAACGATGAACTGCTTGAAACACAATTTTTTGACTGATTCCATTTCGCATTCAAACGCTGTCTTTGTTGGCTGGGTCGTCGACTCCTCAACTTAGCAAGAGTAGGCCCGCGTCGCCCCCTTCTTGCCGCTGTGGTATCATTTGAATGCAATACGGAATGAGCAGCGCATTAAGCCTGTTGCTTTTATGATCAATTAACGATAAAGATTTATGCCAATTGAGCAAAATCGACCTTATTTAGATAAATCATAACAGGGAGACAAAATGAAATTGATTGCCCCTTCCATATTGTCGGCGGATTTCACCCGGCTCGGAGAAGAAATCCAGGCCATTGAGGCTGCCGGCGCCGACTGGGTGCATGTGGATGTCATGGACGGGCATTTCGTTCCCAATATCACCATGGGCCCGCTCATCGTCGAATCGGTACGCCGGTCCACCCGGCTACCCGTTGACGTACACCTGATGATTGAAAATCCGGACCGGTATATTCATGATTTCATTAAAGCAGGCGCGGACCTGGTTTCCGTACACCTGGAAACCGGGGTTCATTTGAACCGGACCCTGGAACTGATCCGGTCCCTGGGAGCCCGTCCCGGGGTCGTGCTCAATCCCGCCACGCCGCCAAATGGCATGGAATGGGTGCTGGAATATGTCGATTTTGTTCTACTCATGAGCGTAAATCCGGGTTTCGGAGGTCAATCCTTCATTCCCAACACCCTGGAAAAAACCAGGCGGTTAAAACAGATGATCGTCGATATAAATCCGTCGGTGCTTATCCAGGTCGACGGGGGAGTTAACCTGTCCACCATCGCTGATATCTCCGGTGCGGGGGCCGATGTTTTTGTTGCCGGGTCCGCGGTGTTCGGCTCTTCGGACTACGCCAAAACCATTTCGGAAATGAAGCAAAAAGCCTTACTGCCTGCCCCTTCCGACCGATAAACCTTTTAAACTGGAAATCGCGAGATGCGAAAAAAAATTCTGGTCATACACGGTCCCAACCTGAACCTGCTGGGCGTCAGGGAACCGCAAATCTACGGCGCGCAGACTCTTGACGCCGTCAACGGCGAAATCATTGATCTGGGCCGCCGCCTCGACATGGACGTGGATGTTTTTCAATCCAATCATGAAGGGGAAATCATCGACAAAATACAGGATGCCCGGGGCCGATATCACGGCCTGATCATCAATCCGGCGGCATATACCCATACCAGCATTGCCATCCGGGATGCCGTGGCCCTTCTGGATGTCCCGGTGGTGGAAGTCCATCTATCCAATATTTACAAACGGGAGCACTTCAGACATCAATCACTGCTGGCCGATATCGTGACCGGCCAGATCACCGGATTCGGCGGCAGGGGCTACCTTCTGGGACTCCACGCCCTGTCTACCGTTATCTGATCCGCATATCGATCCGGCGCGGCATTTGCACACATGCGAAACATCTATCTCCTGCCGGCGGTTACCATCATCGGGATAACAGTTTCCCATGCCATGTTTTCCGTCATGGTTTACGTTTCCAACATCCGGCTCAACGAAATCGTTTCCCTGCTTTCGGCCGCCGGATATATAACCGTGCCGAACCACCTGGTGGCTGCGGGTCTGAAAAACTGGGAGCCGGCTTCTGCCGGGGCACTTTTCTTTTCCCTGACCATAGGCGCGGGTCTTTGCATTGCCACTTTTATGCTGGTGCTAACCTGGCGAACCTTTTTCCGCTCGAGCAGCATCGCACTGATGGTCATGCTGATGCTCTGGGCTGCCCTGCTTTATCGGGCCAACGCGGACGGCGTCAATATCTGGGCCACCGCCGCCTGCCTGATCATTCCATTCGTTGCGGCCCGCGCCACCCTTTTATTGCTCTCCGAAAGCAGCAAGCCTTCGCCCTTGGCGGCTTTGGCTTTTCCGCTGGCGGGATTTCTGATCATTATTGCGTTCTGGGCGCCCCGGGCTGACGGCGACGCCTTCCTCCGCATCCGTGACCATCTGTTGCTGCCGAATCCGGTGGGAGAAAAAATCACGCGCTTTTATTATCAATATACCCTCTACCCGGCGGAAGTATTCAAATCCCTTGATCAGAAACTTCTGAAAACCTGCACGATCCATATGGATGACCCGGACATGCTGAAAAAAATCAAAGACAGGCTCCATGCCGAAGACTACCTGTCCGTGGATGGCCCCGTGTCCGTTGACCTGCGTATCACGGAATGTGACGGTCAACTGGTATTGCATCAAAATAACCGGGAGATCCTTGAATTACCGGCAACCGGTTTTATGACCGATCCGGAAGGGGCACTCCAAGCATTTTCGAAAAAAACAGATACCTGGCGCTTTTTTCGAGAAATCACCTTTCTGTCCCTGGTCATCGCATCCCCGTTTCTGGTCTACCTGCTGCTTCAGACCGCGATATTTGCATGCCTGTTTCTACTCCCTTCGGTGCACATGCGCATGGTGTTGTCAACGCTGATCTGCGCGGGTTTGGGAGTCGGGCTGTCATTGCCCGTCGGTCCGACAAGCGGCGACGCATTGACGCCCGGAGAGATCGAAAACCATCTCCGATCCGATAAACGCTATCAGCGAATTGAAGCATTAAAAGCCCTGTCCGAGATGCACGTCGATATGAATTCGTATCCGGAGCTTGTGTCAAACATCGATAAACGGTCGGTGCCCGAACGATACTGGCTGGCAAAAGCGCTTGCCTACAGCCGGTCACCCGGGGCCGATGAAATGCTTCAAAAATTTTTAAAAGACCCCCATCCGAACGTGGTCTGTATGGCCTTATTCAGTCTTGGCAAGCGGAAACAGAAACAGGCACCCCAAGAGATGATTCATATCCTCGAGACTCACGATCACTGGTATGTTCAATGGTATGCCTATCGATCCTTACGGAGACTGGGATGGATACAGCCCGCATCAGCACGCAGCGATTCATCATCGCCGCCGGCATTGTCGCCGCGATAGAATCGGCGCTCCTGTTTATCGCCTCAACGGAATGGTTCACCGGGATGGCGGCTTTTTCCGCGCTGACGGTTACGGGCGCCGCCAGAATAGCCGCTGTTGCTGCCCTTCTGCTCCTATTTTACACGAGCCCGGCCGGTCTTGCGGCAATCGGGCTTGCCGCCGACAGGCTGCCAAAAGGCATCCGTGCCGGTCTGATATGGTCTATTGCGTTCGGGTTTGCTGCCGGAATCTCCGGTCTCGGGTTGATGGCTTTCGGTCTCGATCAGTCGGCCATCGTCCGCATCGAGCTTCCGCAGGAAACCCGGCGCGTGATCCAGTTTTTCGTGATAGGCGGCCTTGTGGCGCCGGTTGCGGAAGAGCTGTTTTTCAGAGGGGTGATATACGGTTATCTCCGGAACCGCCTGCAACCGGTCTTCGGAAAAGCCGGCATCGCATGGGCCCTTGTCATCAGCACCATGCTATTTGTGACGGCCCACGGCATGGGGGGCAGATTGCCGCTTACCCAGATCGTCGGCGGTTTTGTTTTTTGCATCGCTTATGAACGGTCAAAATCCCTGGCAACCCCTGTCATCATCCATTGCCTCGGCAATACGGCCTTGTTCTCGTTGTCTCTTTTTACGCTTTAGTCCGGATGACTTTATGAAAGCCAAACTACCATCTCCTTTCTGATCAAGAGCCTTGTTTGCCGTCGAGCACTTCCCTAACCAGAAACGCCAGTTGCTGAAAGGTAAGGGGTTTGAACATGAAGGCCTTTGCACCGATGCGGGCAGCGGCGTTTTCATCGATCTGGGGATTATACCCCGTGCAGATGATGATGGGGATGTCCGGCCGGGCGGCGATCAGTTCCTTTGCGAACCGATCACCGTTCATCTGGGGCATGGTCATATCAGTGATCACCAGGTCGAATCGACAGGGATCGGCCGTAAACAGGTTGAGTGCTTCGGGACTTTTCAGGCAGCAGGTGACCGTGTAACCGAGAAATTCCAGCATTTCCCGTCCGGTATGAATAATGGATTCCTCATCATCCACCAAAAGGATATTTTCGCTTCCCCTTGGCAGGATCAGGGCCGGTTCGCGTTCCTCGGATCCGCCATCTGCGTCTGCATGATCAGCAACGGGCAGAAACACATGAAAACTGGTCCCCTTGTCGACCACGCTGGACAAGGTGATGGCCCCACCGTGTTTTTGAACGATTCCCTGCACCACGGCCAGGCCGAGTCCGGTGCCGGTGCCCTGTTCCCGTGTGGTGTAATATGGATCGAAAATCCGCTTGACCAGGTGCGGGAGTATTCCGTGCCCGGTGTCGCTGACCGTTAATTTAACATAGTCTCCCGGTTTCAGGACGGGGGATTTCTCAGTCGATTCATCATCGACATGATGTTGCGCAAGGTCGATGGTCAGGATGCCGCCCTTTTCCTGCATTGACTGACCGGCATTGGTGCAGAGATTCATCAGCAC
>CAYZXZ010000108.1:0-5013 GCA_964481615.1 uncultured Desulfobacteraceae bacterium
AACCGGACATCTGGTACCGGCGGTTTCAGGGAATGCTGATCCTGGTCATGGGGCATTGCAAGGAATCCCAGACCGAAAGCCGTAATATGAACACCAACACCATACTCGATATCGATCATTTCGAACCGATAAAATAAAAGGGGGACTCCATGTCGCTGACCTATGAAAAAAAAGGCCGCATCGCCTATATCACATTAAACCGGCCCGAGGCCCAGAACGCCTTTGACCCGGAAACCGTGGTGGAAATTGTTGAAGCATGGAAGGATTACCGGGACGACGATGAACTGCGCTGCGCCATCCTCACGGGCGCGGGCGACATTTTCTGCTCGGGCGCCGACCTCAAGCGTCTTATCCCCCTGATGACCGGGGCACGGCAGCCGGAAACCGACGCGGACCATGTCGTCCAGAAGGACCCGTTTCTTACCCAGAAAGCCTTTTTGCGCAATTTCAAAATCTATAAACCCATTGTCGCGGCCGTCAACGGGCATGCCATTGCCGGCGGCATGGAGATTCTTTATTCCACCGATATACGGGTGGCTGTCGAAGGCGCGAAATTCGGGCTCCAGGAAGTCAAATGGTCCATCGTCCCGCTCATGGGCTCCACCGTCCGGCTCCCCCGGCAGATCCCCTACGCCCGGGCCATGGAAATCCTTCTCACCGGCGAACTCATAACCGCCGAAGAAGCCCTTTCCCTGGGCTTTGTCAACAAGGTCGTTCCCGCCGACCAGGTCATGGCCGAAGCCGAACGATACGCCCAGATCATCGTTAAAAACGGCCCTCTGGCGATCAAGGCCGTCAAGCAGTCGGTGTTAGAAGGCATCGGCCTGCCCATAAAAGACGGGCTGGCAAAGGAACTGGAAATCGGCATCCCCGTATTTTTAAGCGAAGACGCCAGGGAAGGCCCCCGGGCCTTCAAGGAAAAGCGGGAGCCGGAGTATAAGAACAAGTAACGATTCTCTCCACAAATATCTTTTCAAACGGCAGCCCGGTTTCTCCCTGAAACCGGGTTATTTTTTTCGGCCCCGCCATCGGAAATACAAGTATCCTTTTGCATTGACTATATTTTCATATCGTTGTAAAAATTTTTGGTTAATGGGGTCCAATTTAAATAATCTGTCGGCAAGGAGTCCAACAGGAAATGCCTAAATTGTCTTTAGCCAAACTCGGACGCCACCTCTATGGAGCTGCTGATATTCTCCGTCGTGAAGGCATGGATGCGGCCATATACAAAGATTTTATTTTTGGAATGCTGTTTCTCAAACGTTGTACTGATGTTTTCGAGGCGGCTTTTCATAATATTGTTCATCGGAAAATCAGCCAAGGCGTCGATTAGCCGATGAAAAAGGAATAAATATAAATTGAAATTTTCTAAAAAAACATCATGCCGCTGAAACAAACAGGTCGGCCTCTTCCTTGCCGGCATCCAAAAGATAATATCCCTTTCATTTTACGAAGCCGAAAAAAGGTTGGACGAAAATGAGCATGCTTTATAAGGACCAGGTGAATGCGGCGGCCGGGTTTCTCATGGAGAGAATCCACCACCGGCCGGCTGTGGGGATCATTACCGGAACGGGCCTGGGGGACGGCCTGCCGTCTCTGGAACGGTCGCAGGTGTTTGATTACCGTGAGATTCCGCATTTTCCCGTATCAACGGTGCAGAGTCATTATGGCCGATGCGTGACGGGCGATGTGGCCGGCGTGGGCGTGATGGCCATGCAGGGCCGGTTTCACCTTTATGAGGGATATTCCCCGCTGGAAGTGGTTTTCCCCGTGCGACTGATGCGGGCCATGGGTGTTTCCACCCTGATTCTGTCCAATGCCGCGGGCGGGTTGAACCTGAACTTTTCCGCCGGCGATATTATGATGATCCGGGATCATATCAATCTGACCGGTGAAAATCCGCTGATCGGTCCCAACGTGGATGCATGGGGGGTGCGGTTTCCCGATATGGTCGATGTGTATGACCGGGGCCTTGCCGAATGCGCCGGAAAGGCCGCTGAAGCAGCGGGATTTTCCCTTCAGACCGGCGTATACGTCGGGTTAAAGGGGCCGTCGCTGGAAACCCTTGCGGAAACGCGGTTTTTAAGACAGATCGGCGCGGATGCCGTGGGATTTTCAACGGTCATGGAGGCCATCGCAGCAGTGCATTCGGACATACGCATCCTGGGCCTGTCCACCATCACCAACATCAATGATCCGGATCATCCGCAGTCCTTTACTGTGGATGATGTCATCCGCGTGGCCATGGAAACGGCGCCACGGATTTCATCGGTGATCGGATCCGTGATCCGGGAGACGGCCCATGACCGACATTGATATCCTGGTGACAGGCGGCACGGTGGTTACCATGGATGCCGAAGACACGATCGTACGCGACGGCGCTGTCGCCGTCATCGGTGATGCCGTCGTCGATATCGGCCCGGCGGATGGTTTTCTGGATCGGCGGGTGATGCACCGAATCGACGCAAACGGTGGCATCATCATGCCCGGCCTCATCAACACCCACACCCACGCGGCCATGACCTGTTTCCGGGGCCTGGCCGACGATCTCGATCTCAAGACATGGCTCAATGATCATATCTTCCCGGCCGAGACCCGGCTGACCCATGAGATGGTTTATACGGGCGCCATGCTGGCCTGCGCCGAGATGATCCTTTCCGGAACCACCTGTTTTTCCGATATGTATCTTTTTGAAGATGCCGTGGCCCGGGCCGCCCATGATTCGGGAATGCGTGCCGTGGTGGGAGAAGTACTCTATGATTTTCCTTCCCCTAATTACGGGCCAATCGAACAGGGCTTTGCATACACGGAGGACTTGATCTTGAAATGGCGTGGGCATCCCCGGGTCACCATTGCCGTGGAACCCCATTCTCCCTACCTGTGCGCATCGGATCTGCTGCGGCGATCGGCTCGGCTTTCCCATCAATACAATATCCCGCTGATCATCCACGTGGCGGAAACCCAGGACGAAGTTTCTCAGATCAAAAGCCAGTACAACAAGACTCCGGTGGGCCACCTGGCGGACATCGACGTCCTCTCTCCGCGGCTGGTGGCCTGTCATTGCGTGGTATTGTCGGATCAGGACATTGAACTCCTTAAAGCCGGCGACGTCAAGGTGTCCCATAATCCCGAGAGCAACATGAAGCTGGCCTCGGGCATCGCGCCGGTGCCGGAGCTGATCAGGGCCGGGGTCTGCGTCGGTTTAGGTACGGACGGCTGCACCAGCAACAACAATCTTGACATGTTCGGGGAAATGGACACCGCCGCCAAGATCCACAAGGTCAGCCGCATGGACCCCACCGTCATGGATGCCCGTACCGTTTTACGGATGGCCACCATCGACGCGGCAAAAGTGCTGGGCATGGGCAGTGCCACGGGTTCGCTGGAAAAAGGGAAAAAGGCGGATCTCATCGTCATCGATACCCGACGGCCGCATCTTACGCCCATGTATAATGTCTATTCCCACCTGGTATATGCCGTGGCGGGCAGCGACGTGGTCGCATCCGTCATCGACGGCCGGGTGGTGATGGAGGATCGACAGCCGACGGGGCTGGATCTTGAGAAAATCATGGCAGATGTCAACCGGTTCACCGGTTGCGTTTGAAACGGCTTTCGATATGGGTCTCGCAAACCATCAATCTGCGAACCTTTCCCTGCCGGTTGACCGCATGAAGTTCTATAGAGGACCGACGAACGCCTTGCCTATTCCGTCAGTTTGATGATGGACGGGGTGATCCGGCCATCGGAGATTTCGAGACGGCCGACTGAAATCGGCAGATTGGAACGGCGGGGGCCGGCGCTTCCTGGGTTGATGTAGAGAACGCCGTTGCTTTTTTCAACGACCGGCCGGTGGGAATGCCCGAAAACCACCACGGATATGCCGGCGGCCAGAGGGTCCAGATCCATCGCCAGGCGATCGTGAATGATATAGATCAGGATTCCGTCGATTTCGATTATATCGTTTCCGGGGAGCCTGTCCATGCGCATCCGGCTGTCCATGTTGCCGCGCACCGCCGTCACCGGTGCGATGGCCTCGATTTCGCGCAGAACCTCCGGCGTGTCGATGTCGCCGGCGTGGATGATGCGGTCTGAGCCCGTCAGCGCTTCAATGACGCTGTTTCGCAGCAGGCCGTGCGTGTCCGAGACCAGACCGATGATGTGGTTTTTTAAATTCATGAGCGTTTTTCAATGGTTTTTCAATGGATAATACCTTGACTTGAATTGTCAATTTTTTATATTTTGATACAATTTGAATGTCGAGTCCGTTGTCAACGGGATTTGTCACCTGTAAAAAACAAGGTGGGAATGACAAGTGGAACCGATCGAGTCGAAGCCGGATCATCAAGTGCCGTTATTGTTTAAGGTTTTATTGCTGCGGATTTGCCGATAACGTTTTTTCTAAGCCGCATACTGTTGAAATGTGGCTATCCCAGGATCTGTGGAATCAGCTTTTTAATCTGGATCTGCATGAAAAATCCGTTCCCCTCCGGAGACATCAGGGCGACAAAATGGAAATTTTCATCCGTGGAAGGGGCTGCCGGGATCACCATGATGATTCCTTTCGGGGTGTACATGGTGAAACCGGTGCACTTCTGGAATCCCCGGCGGCCGGCGGTTTGATCGCACTGGTTGAGAATGACGGTGATATCGATGGAAAATTCTTTTAAATCAGTGGTCTGATCCGTTGTGTCCACGGCAAGGATTGTCCCGCCCGGACTCAATATGGCAAGCCCCTTGTATCCCTTGACGGATTTTAAGACACCGGCGTATTTTTTCAGACCGGTTTTGAGCCTGGCAATATCTTTCGGGTCTGGTAGGGATTCTTCAGGAAGGGACGGCGGCGCTTCCGGGCGCATCTGCATCGGTTCGATTGCCGGTTTTTCCTTTCCCCAGGTCACCCCGATTTTTTCCATAAGCGAGACCTGGACCTGCTCGTCCTTCATGTCAGGCGGCAGTTTGGCAATGGATATCTTGACACTGTCCCAGGCGATGATTTCCGTTATAGCGGCTTCC
>CAYZXZ010000108.1:5023-9396 GCA_964481615.1 uncultured Desulfobacteraceae bacterium
GTCTAAGGTAGCGTCAACAAGACCTCCCCGGAAGAAAAACAGGCTCCCTTTTTCTTTCCGCCCGTATCGTGCGTCCATCCGGCAGGATTTGCCGCTGATATAAATCAGGGGAAGGAAATGTTTCAGCGCCATCCCGCCCTGTGTGCGGCCCGCCTGCTTCAGTTTGATCCCGTCATCGATTATTGCCGACAGTCTTTCCAAATTGACCGGTTTCTCGAGATAAGATAAAACAGCGTCATGATCCGATTGATCCGTAAACCGGGGCGGGGTCCGGCCGGATTCAAGAAGCGCGACGCAAGGGGTTGAAGAAAAGCTTCGGGTCATGTAGGCGATGAGTTCGACACCGTCGAAATCGGGAAGATGCAGTCCGGAGACCAGAACGGAAACGGTATGAGCATTAAGCAGATCCACGGCTTTTTTGGCGGTGGATGCCGTTATCAGCTCATAACGATCCGACCGTGCCCATTCTTTTTTGATGATGCTCAGCGTTTCGGGGTCACTGTCGATGATGAGAATTTTTTCCATTTTTTCCGGGATGCTTTCCAAAAAAAATGCTGTGAACGTCGGTTTAAAGGCATTTAAGACATGAATGGTTCTTAAAGCGCAGCATTTTATCTGTTTCGGGAGCCTTTTCCGAAGATGCGCAAGCCCGCTTGCAAAAAGACGTTTTATGAATGCATCAATAAATGGCGCTACCAGGGAATATAACGGAAATGCAATGGCCTGTCAATTTTGATCGGCCGTCTTTGGCGTACATGTCGATATTTCCGGAATCTTTGACCGCGGGACGGGGTATCCGTTGTTTTCCGGCTTCTTTTCAAAAGAGCGCTTTGCGCGTCTTCGCGCTTTTTTTCCTGACGGTCATGATGATGGTGATTCCGAAAACAGCCTTTGCCGATGAAGAGTCCGATGGGTTTTCAGCGGAAGTGTCTTCAGGTCCGGAGTATCGGAATTCCGCTACGGTGATCGACAGAACTCAGGAACGGATATCAGCAGGTGTTGTTAATTCAGCCAAAAAAATCGATTCTTTTTTCAAGGAAGATACTTACCAGGCCGAGGAAAATACCTCCAGTTTCCGGATTCGGATGGACACCGTCGTCATCGAAGGCGAAGGCGCGGAATTCAGCATCAACCCGACGTTGAGACTGGTGCTTCCCTATACCAAGAAAAAGTTCCACCTGGAAATCATGAGCAGCGCGGACAGTAATTTCGATATTTTATATGACAAGACCCCGCTTGCCCTTAAGCAGTTTGACCAGACGAAAAAGGAATCGCCCACGGCCACCCTGCGCTATTTTTTAACGACCACGCCTGGACAGAGCATCAGCATGGTGGCCGGGACCCGGTCCGATGACGGCCTTCTAGCGTTTTATACCGGTCCTCGGTACCGAGCCACTTTTGAATATTGTTTATGGCGTTTCCAGTTTGTAGAGTGGTTGCGATGGACGTCCGATGATGGTATCGAGTCCAATACCGTGTTTGACGCAGATCTTGCATTGGCGGAACAACTGCTGCTGCGCACGCGTCTTCACGGCGACTGGCTCAAATCCAAAGATGATATTTTGCACGGGATCCGTTTTATTCTGTTTCAACAAATCGATAAAAACAGGGTTATGGGATATGAATGGAACAACCTGTTGACCAATCAGCCGAACCACCGGATCAAGGAAATCAATTTCCGGGTCAGGTATCGCCAGCGGTTCTTGCGTGACTGGCTTTTTCTCGAATTTGCGCCGCAGGTCGCATTTCCGGAGAATCGTGATTTCAAGGCAACCCCCGGGTTCCTGTTCCGTGTGGAAATCTATTTTGGGCCCCGGGAGCTGATCGGCGGATGATTTAAAAAAATAAATTCCTTGATTTTAATACCGAAAATATTAAAATTAAAAAATTATAGCTTGGAGAAGAATTGTTTTGGTTTCAAGTCATGCGCGCATTTAAATGAAAAAGGCATGGCGGCGTTTCGATGAGACGCTCTGACTTCTAACTTCAATCAGATTGGGGGGACGCATGAAAAGAATCGGTTACGGACTAATCAGCTTTATTTTCATCCTGATGCTTTGCATGGCAGTGGCCGGCGGCGCAGCGGCGTCAGCGGAAGATGCAGCCAAACAGGCGGAGCCCGCCATTGTGCTTTCCTACAGCATCTTTTTCCCGCCAACCCATGCCCAGTGCATTGCGGGCACGAAATGGGCCGAGGAGATCGAGAAACGTTCCAATGGATATGTCAAGATCAACGTGTTTCCCGGCGGCACGCTGACCGCTGCCCCTGATTGCTATGATGGCGTGGTCCAGGGGATTTCCGATATCGGCATGTCGTGTTTTGCCTATACCCGCGGACGGTTCCCGGTCATGGAGGCCATAGATCTTCCGCTCGGCTATCCCAGCGGCATGGTCGCAACCAAGGTGGCCAATGATTTTTATGCCGAGGTAAAGCCAAAAGAACTCGATGACGTCCACCTGCTTTACATTCATGCGCATGGCCCGGGTCTGCTGCATACCAAAAAGCCGGTGCAGAAAATCGAAGAACTCAAGGGGATGAAGATCCGTTCCACCGGGTTCAGCGCCAAAGTTGTGGAAGCCCTTGGCGGCGTGGCTGTGGCCATGCCCCAGCCCGGAACCTATGAAGCCCTTCAGAAAGGCGTCGTGGACGGTACGTTCGCGCCCATCGAAACATTGAAGGGCTGGAAGCAGGGCGAGGTCGTCAAGTCCACCACGGAATGCACCAGCATCGGATACACTACGGCCATGTTCGTCGTGATGAACAAGAGCAAGTGGGATCAGTTGCCGGAGAACATTCAGAAGATTTTTGCGGAAGTCAGCAAGGAATACATTGAGGTTCACGGCAAGGTCTGGGATGATGCCGATGCAGAAGGACGCGAGTTCACGCTTGGGCTGGGCAACACCATTGTTCCGCTGACCGATGAGGAAGGGGCGCGATGGAAAACGGCTGTGGCGTCCGTCATGGACGACTATGCCAAGGCCGCGGGCGAAAAAGGGATTGACGGCGCCTCAACCGTTGCCAAGCTTAGAGAAATGATCGACAAATACGGTAAATAGTAAAAAGTTTTTATCGGCTTTATAAGGCGGTCGGTCCGGTAGGCTATGCCGGCGGCCGCCTTTGCATATCAACGGAGAATCCGAATGATATCCTTTCTGCGCATCGAAAGGTTTGTTTTCGGTCTTTCGGAAAAAATCAACTGGGTCGCCGCTGCGGCCGTGGCGTTTATTATGCTGTTGACGGTGGCGGACGTCTTCATGCGGTTTTTCGGGCGGCCCATACCCGGGACCTACGAACTTGTCGGTTTTGTGGGGTCGATGATCATCTCGTTTTCGCTCCCCTACACCTCGATCCAGAAGGGGCATATTGCTGTGGAATTTCTCATGCAAAAATTGCCCTGGCTGGCGCGGGTGATCGTCAATGCCGTCAACGCGGTTATTTCCATGATCCTTTTCGGCGCCATCGCCTGGCAGAGTTTTTTATACGGCCTTAATCTCAAGGCGGCCGGCGAAGTTTCCATGACCCTTCAGTTAAAAACCTATCCTTTTGTTTACGGCGTGGCTTTTGGATGTGCCGTGCTCAGCCTGGTGCTTTTTATCGAATTTCTGAGGCAGTTGAGAGGAGCCGAGATCGAATGACGGTCACCACCATCGGTATTATCGGTATTGTCGCGCTGTTTGTCCTGATTTTTTCGAGGATGCCGGTGGGGTTCCTGATGGCGCTGATCGGCTTTATCGGATTCGGCTACATTGTTTCTTTTGATGCGTCCCTAAAGCTGCTGGCAAGGGATTTTTACGCGACTTTCAATTCCTATAATCTGACCGTTATTCCGCTTTTCATACTCATGGGGCAGTTGGCCTTTCATTCGGGAATATCGTCTCGGCTTTTTGATTCGGCCTACAAGTTCATCGGGCATCTTCCCGGCGGGCTGGCTATCGCCACCATCGGCGCGTGCGCGGCGTTTGCGGCCATCTGCGGATCCACCAATGCAACCGCAGCCACGATGGCGGCGGCAACGTTGCCGGAAATGAAGCGTTACAACTATAAACCGGAGTTGGCCACCGGCGTGGTTGCCGCCGGCGGCAGTCTCGGGATTCTCATTCCTCCGTCGGTCATTTTCATCATCTACGGCATCCTGACGGAACAGTCCATCGGAAAACTTTTCATCGCCGGCATCCTTCCCGGCATCCTTCTGACCCTGATGTTTGTCGGCACCGTCCTGATATGGGCAACGCTGCGGCCGAACTTGGGCCCAAAAGGCCCCCGGTTCACGCTCAAGGAGAAAATCTATTCACTGTCGGGCGTCTTAGAAACCATTGTTATCTTCGTTGCCGTCATGGGAGGACTTTTCGCCGGGATTTTCACCCCAACCGAG
>CAYZXZ010000109.1:0-9390 GCA_964481615.1 uncultured Desulfobacteraceae bacterium
GTGGTGTCCATCCGGGTGCCGGCAAAGGCGCAACCCGGGAAAAACACGGTGTGACAATCTTGCGGCAGACTGTACCAGGAGTATTTTCTGGAGATGCCGCGGGCTTCATATGCCATGATCCCTTTATGGGCCGGCAACGGGGCGACTCCCCGGTCCACGGCTTCCCGCCGCATTTCCAGAAACATGGCGCCGGGGCTCAGCTTCACGGGGCATACCGCCGCGCATAAATCGCACAAACTGCAATCAAAAGGCATTGTCAGCAGGGAGATATCAGTCGGATCATACGCCGCGGCGATGTTCCGGGGGGTGCCGTATTCTTTCAGAAACGCGCACTGGGCCACGCATTGGGGACAGTCAATGCATTGCTCCATGACGAGCGATAACTGGTTTTCCAGTTCAGGCCGCAATGGTCTGGCATGGGAGCTTGTCGCCAATATTGCACTGTTTTTCATTATTTTTCCCGCACTTTATCAATAGTGAAAGCAAAGATTGTAGGATAATATATTTTTTTTCAATTTGTCAAATTGATAATATCTATCAATTTTAATCGGTTAATTGAAAAACTCAATGACGGCAAAGCAGAGCCCGGAGCCGGCGGAAAAAAACTGGTTGGCCGATCCAGGCGGCTGCTGCCGGCGCGGTTACGATCAGCAGCGGCGTAAAGTCGTCCTCCACCCAGACACCGGTCAGATGATGGAGGATCTGGACCCGGTAGGCAAAAAAGACCGACCAGGAAAGGGCAAGGCCGGCCGGGCCCCCGGCAAAAGGGAGAAAGCAGACCAGGTACAGGGCATACCAGGGATGAAGGGTGGGGGTCAGCAGGAGCCAGGCCATGGCCACGGCATAAAATGATCGTAAAATCGGCAGAAAATTGTGATGGGCGTCCTCGAATCCGGCGGAAACAGCCGGGGCCGGGCGACGGCGGCGCAACAGGCATCGCCCGGCATTTACATAGATGACGCCCACGGCAAGGGCGCCGCAGGCCGCCAGAAGGATGCGGGCGGTCTGCCCGGACCCGGTGATCCGCCGCAGCATTCGGAAGGCGAACCCGGAGAATTCCCAGTGCGACAGGTAAACGGACAGGGTTGCATAACTGTTTTGAATGTCCAGCCAGAAGGTTGCCGTCAGCAGAATGGCGGCCATTCCGAATCCGCTGATCCAGTATTTTCGGCTATTTTTTTCGATCATCAGGAAAAAGCCCGGCAGAAACAGCAGGGGAACCCACTTGACCAGCATGGCCGCCGCAAAACAGGCTCCGGCGGTGAGAGTGACGATGATCTCTTTCCATTTGTTTGATCGTTCTGCAACGGCGGCGACATCGCCGAGTTTGTGAATCCGGACCCCATAAAGCGTTATGGAGAGTGCAAGCAGCAGAAAACAGAGGGCCGCCGCGTCAATATGCCCGGATGCGGCGATCTCGATGACCGGCAGGGGGTGCCAGGCATAAAGCATCGCGGCCGCGGCCGGAAGTCGGAGCTGTTTTAATAGCTTCAGGATCAGGCCGCAGGACAACAGGTCCATGAGCACCAGGATCAGTTTCATGCCGACGGTCCCGCCGAGGATAGCGCCTGTGGCAAACACCAGTTGAGCCGCGGGCGGGTAAATCGTCGGCAGGTGGGCATGGTTGACAAGAGGGATCAGGGCGGCCGCGGCCGGTCCGGCTGTGGTGACGGCGTCCGGCGCTTCAGCATAGGGATTGTGGCCGCTCAGCAGCATCGTTCCGTCAAACAGGTAACGAAAGATATCATCCGAGAGTTCGGGGCTTTGAAAGAGAAAAAGGAATCGCAGGATGGCTGCAAAAACAAGAATAAATCCGGATGACCAGCGAATACCGGCTTTTTTTTCGCAGAAAACGGCGAAGGCCGGTAGGATCGTCAGCAGGGCTGTGTATCCGATCAGTTCCGGAACACAAAGGGCCAGATCCGGTATTTTGGACAGGATGAGGAAGAAGACGAAAATGATAAAGGGAATGCCGGCGTGGAGGAGATGTTTTAAAAGATGATTCATTACGATATCGCTGCTGGTCCGGCTGGTTGCGGATTTTATGTTTGCGGCCGAAAGCCCGTGGAAAAGCATACCAGAACCGATGAAAAAAGCATACCTTGTCGGGTGTATGCCAAGATTGCATTATAAATAAGAATGTTTACCACGGCAAGTCCGCCGTTTTGGTCTTTGTATAGAAAAAATCAATGTTTTTAAGAGAATTTATAAATATTTTGAATTTGACATCCCCTTTTGTCTGTGCAAGGATTTTTCCGCCTGAAAGGAGCTTCATGCAATCAAACAGGCAATGACGGCTCCGAAAACGGTTGGTCTGCGAGCGGATGCCTGCTGGTTGACGAAAATCACGGGCAATTGATCCGGATGGAAGATTTTTTCATTGTCTGATGGCGGCCGGCGCGGGTTCGATAAATAAAATCTGAAACAGATACGGAGATTGAAGGATGTTTGACAAGAAACGTTTGCTTGCATGTTGGATCTGTATGGTATTGCTGCCCGTGGGAATTTGGGGATGCCGCGATTCCAGCATTACGATCAAAGGCTATCCCAATGGCCACTTTCTGGCCGAAGCCAGGGATCTCGAAGAGTCCGGCGTGGTCATCATTGATGCGCGCAGCGCGGCCGCTCATGACGCAGGCCATATTCCCGGCGCGATTTCCCTTCCCTGGCGGCAGTTTTCGGATGCGGGAGTGAATTTATTGCCGGTGTCCGAACTCGAAAATCTTCTGGGCGCGGCCGGTCTTCGGTCCGATACGCCGATGATTATCTATGATGACACCACGGCCTCCAATGGCGCGGCCGGCCGGTTGTTCTGGATGTTCGAATACCTGGGATGCACCCGGGTCCGGATCTTAGACGGCGGCTGGGACAAGTGGATCGCCGACGGCAATACTGTGGAAGCAAGCAATCGCAGCCTTCCGGCGGCCGTGTTTGCGGCAAAGGTCAATCCGTCCGTCGTCCGTGAAAAAACCGCCATCGCCGCCCGGCTGAATGATGCGGATATGGTTCTGGTGGATGTCCGCACCGACGAGGAATTCATGGGATGGACCCTCAAGGGTGAGGCCAGAGGCGGTCACATACCGGGCGCGGTGCAGACATCCTATCAATGGTATTTCCAGAAAGACAAAACGGTTCTTCCCTATGATCAGATGCGGAAACTCTTCGAATCCCGGGGAGTGACAAGGGATAAGGAAGTGGTCGCATACTGCACGATCGGTATACGGAGCGCCTTTGCCTATTTTCTTTTTCGCCTGATGGGGTATGACCGGGTCGCAAACTATGACGCATCCATCAAGGACTGGGCCGTGGCTGACGAGATGACCTATCCTATGAAAAAACTGCCAAATTATGCCAAGGTGATCTACCCGCAGTGGGTGAATCAGATGATCGAATATCACAAACATGGCAGCACTGCCGATGCGCCCCCGGAATACCCGTATGGCCGGGATCATAAATACCTGATTTTCGAAACGCAATGGGGCTCCATAGAGGAATATGCGGATGATTATAAGGCAGGACATATCCCCGGCGCGATTCACTCGGATTCGGATATCTATGAAAACGGCTATCCCCGCTGGTTCCTGATCAATGACGATGCGCTGCACACGGTCATGGGAAGCATGGGCATCACCGCCGACACCACCGTGATCGTCTATTCCGACAGTCCCATATTTGCGGCCCGGCTCTGGTGGATTCTGACCTACGGCGGGGTTCATGACGTCCGCTATCTCAACGGCGGGTATGAACAATGGATCGCCGCCGGATATGCGGGGCAGAAGAAAACCAACCTGCCTGTGCCCGCCGTGTTTGACGGATTTGTGAATCCTGATATCATGGCAACCACGGACCATGTATCTGATGTTTATATGAATACGGCAATGGTTTTTCTGGCGGATGTCCGGAGCCGGCGGGAACATATCGGCGAGATCAGCGGTTACGGTTACGCGGCCATGAAAGGTCGGATTCCCAATTCGGTCTGGGCCGATGACGCCGATGACGGTTCCCTGGTTTATTGCGACCCGGATGGGACCCTGCGCAGCTTCACGGAGGTCCGGAATCTGTGGGCTGATATCGGCATGACTGCTTCCCGGTTTGAGGACCGGTTCGACAAGGATGTGATCTTTTACTGCGGCGCCGGTTACCGGTCGGCCCTGACCTTTTTATACGCACACCTCATGGGATATGAAAATATCCGGAACTATTCGGACGGATGGCTGGGGTGGAGCACGACCTACACCCAGGATCCGGCATGCACCGACAGCATTACGCCCGGATGGTGCCAGGATCCTTCGATCCGTCCGATTCTTACCGGCGCTCCCTGACAAATACGGACTCCGGGCAAACAGCAATCGTTTTGGCCTCTTGCCGGGCGGCGATCGTTTTGCGCTGAATGGAGTTGGATTGCCGTCATGCAGCGGGTGGGCGGCATCATGTCCGGTATGTCCGGGCGGATGCCGCCCGCCGGGTTTTCAGGTTTCGTTGCATACGGGAAAGTAGATGGATACGCGGGTGCCGCGGTCGGGAGCGCTGGTGACGCTGATGGCGCCGCCGTTACCCTTGACGATGCCGTGAACGATGGCAAGCCCCATGCCGGCGCCGTATGCAAAGTCTTTGGTGGTGAAATACGGATCAAAGATGCTGCCCAGGTTCGCCGGGTCAATCCCCCGGCCGGTGTCGGCCACCGTGATGCGAACGTAGCGGCCGGGTTTCAAATCCGGATCGGGCATCTGCTTATTCAGAATGAGATTTTCAACACGGATTTCCAGCATCCCCCCCTTGTCCGCCATGGCTTCCACCGCGTTTTCCCAGAGGTTCGACATCATCAGTCGGACCTGATCGGGATTGCCGGGAACCGGGGGGCAGTCGGTCTCAAATACGGTTTGAACGGCGATGTTTTCCGGTGTTGACGGCTTTTTCGACTGGACGGCTTCCGTGATTACCTTTCCAATGTCAATGGGATCGGTCTCTTCGGCGGCATGGTGGCTGAAATAGAGGAGCTGCCAGACAATATCCCTGGCTCTGGATACCGCGGTTTCAATATGACTAAGCCGGGTGCGGGCCGGATGATCTTCGGGGATGCTCTGTTCGATCAGTTCGGTGTTGCCCATGATGATGGCGAGAATATTATTGAAATTATGGGCGATGCCGGCTGTCAGAGTCCGGACGGCGTCCATTTTATTGGCGTACCGGAGCCGGTTCTCGATCAGCTTGCGGTCGGTGATGTCCCTGGCAATGGTCAGAAGGATGGTCTCCCCGCGGAACTGAACCGGGCTCAGACTGATCTCCACGGGAAATATCGCTCCGTCCTTTCGCCGGTGCCGGGTCTCGAAAATTTCCGGCGATTTTTTATCGATATGATGCCGTATTTTTTTTCTGTCGCAGCGGTTTTCACAATCCGGATCAATATCGCTCACCGACAGTTCCAGCAGCTCATGACGGTCGTATCCCAGTCTTTCGCACGCCACGCGATTGACCATCCGGAACCGGCCATCCAGATCGACAAGGAAAACCGCATCAACGGCCTGATTCAGAATAGTCCGGAACCGTTCCTCGCTTTCCTGCAATGTGGTCAGGGTCTCCATCCGCAGGGCAATGTCTTGTTCAAGTTTCTGGTTGGCCTGTTTGAGTTTCCGGGTGGTCTGTTCGATATTGGAAAGCAGGGTGTCGAATTCCCGGGATAGAATGCCGATCTCGTCGTTGCGGGTCAGGCGGAATCTCACGGAGTAGTCGCCGGTCCGTCGAGCGGCAAGCGCGTGCGCGGTGAGCCGGGAAAGCGGGGAAGCCACCAGTCGTTTTAAACTGAAAAACACCAGGATAAAAAAGGCGATGCTTGCAATAATGATCAGATAAATCCCGATGCGGATGGTTTCAATCCCCCGGGCCGATATTTCCCTGGGCAGCGACAGGGTAAGCAGCAGGCCCGGATTGCCGGCGACATCGGTGATAACGGCATGGGCCTGGAGTTGTTTTTCATCAACGGGCTCCATCAGATAAGGGGTATCGTTATCGATCCGGTCGAGGATGTTTCTGATGTCGGACGTCAGGGTTTCGCCGGTTACCACAAGAATTTTATAGTCGACCCGGGTTTGCCGGATCAGGGTTTCGGTCAAGCCGGTGTCTAAAAGTCGGCCCATGATCAAGGTGCCCCGTGAGGGTCCTTCAAGATCGCTCTGTAGAATCGGCAGGGCCGCAACCAGCATGGGGCCGAAGGCGGTCATGAATATCCCTTTTATATCCTTTGGGTCCTTTTCACCTAAATGACGGACCAGGAGCGGGTGGGTTTGCGGCAATTCATTCATCGGAAACTGACGGGTGCTGAGGGTCGGGCCCGTGAAGGTTTCCCTCATTTGGCCCCAGACGACCCGGCCCTGGGCATCGCAGAAATAGATGAGGTTTAAGCGGTTGATTTCAAAGGTGTCGATCTGCAGGTTTGACTTGATATATGTTTGATCCCTGGATTGGATGAAATCATAGGTATCATCCCAGAATGCCCAGTCCCGGCACGTTGAACATAACTGTTCTATTTCATTATCAATGGCGGCCGTGACCCGTTGAATATTCTTGATGGCCTCATTCCGTTCAATAGACAGAAATCCGGGCAGGGTGATCCGGTGTTGGGCATAGATGCCCCCGGACGCGATGCCGACGGCCGCGAAGAAAAGCAGAATCCCGATTTTGATATGGATGGACATGATAATGGAAATCGATGGCGGTTTTTGTCAATGGAGCACCTTTGATATTTTTATGCAAAATTAATGCCTTGATCATAATCGATTTTTTTACGAGAGCATCTTTTCGAATATTTATCAAATAGATGATGGCAGAGGGAGTATTGCGGTATGGCGGGAAAGAAAACGGGTATGACAAATTTTGTCATACCCGTTGACAAAAAAAGGCGGTTTCCGATGCGTTAATTATAGCGGTTTATATCGGAATCAACGCTTTTCGATAGGGATATAATCGGTCTGGTTTTGACCTATGTAGATCTGCCGCGGCCGGCAGAGCCGCTGCTCCGGATCATCGAGATTTTCCTTCCACTGGGCGATCCATCCCGGCAGGCGGCCGATGGCGAACATCACCGTGAACATATTGGTGGGTATGCCCATGGCCCGCAGCAGAATGCCGCTGTAGAAATCCACGTTCGGATAAAGGTTATGATCGATGAAATAGCTGTCGCTTAAAGCGATTTCTTCCAGGGCTTTGGCGATATCTAAAAGCGGATCATGGATTTCTAGTTTGGGAAGCACGTTATCACACATCTGTTTCATGATTTTGGCTCTGGGATCATAGGTTTTATAGACCCGGTGGCCGAATCCCATCAGGCGGAACGGGCTGTTCTTATCCTTGGCGTTGGCGATGACGTCGGATATGCTGAGCCCCTCCTCGTGAATCTGGGTCAGCATCTCGATGACTTTCTGGTTCGCGCCGCCGTGAAGCGGACCCCAGAGGGCCGATATGCCGGCAGACAGAGAGGCATAAATGTTGGCCCGCGCGCTGCCCACGGTCCGGACGGTGGCGGTGGAGCAGTTCTGCTCATGGTCGCCGTGCAGAATCCAGAACACGTTAAGGGCCTTGACCATGTCCTTGTCAGGGATATAAGGCTTTACCGGCGTGTCGAACATCATGTTGAGAAAGTTGGCGCAGTAGGTGTAATCCGGCCGGGGATAGATCACTTTGTGGCCCCGTGAAATTTTATACGACATGGCGGCCATGGTGCGGACCTTGGAGAGCAGGCGCAGAAAGGTGACTTCAAAACCTTCGTTATCGGCCGCCAGTTCGGGATAAAAACTCCGCAACGCATTGACCATGGCCGACAGGATCCCCATGGGATGCGCGCCTCTGGGGAAATTCTGATAAAAGATCTGCATGTCTTCGTGAACCAGGGATTGATCGTTTAGCAGAATACTGGTCCGGGTCAGTTCTTCCCGGGCAGGGAGCCGGCCGTTGAGCAGCAGATAGGATGTTTCCACGAAGGAGGAGTGTTCCGCGAGCTGTTCGATGGGGATGCCGCGATATCGCAGAATGCCTTTCTCACCGTCCATGAAGGTGATATCGCTTTTACAGCACCCTGTGTTGCCATAGCCCGGGTCATAGGTGATAACGCCGGTCTCCTGGCGCAGCGAACGGATGTCGATGGCCCGCTCACCCTCGGTTCCCGTAATAATCGGTAATTCCAGCGTCTTCCCGGCGATGGTCAATGTGGCGAATTCCGTCATTTCTCTTATATCCTTTGAAGCGTTACTTTTTTGATTTCATCATGATTGATAATTCCGCAATTTTTTTTTGCGAGCAAAATCGGACTTTTTTACATAACCATCAAGATTGAAACGTATTAAATTTTCTATATTTTTTTGGGAAAAGCAATAAAAAAATAAAATCAAAGTGTGAATAGTGGCTGTTTATGGGTATGGATCGGATATCCTGCGCCTCCGCCGGGTGTGCTTCCGCGTGCAGGAAAAGGAGAATAACGGTCAGAGCGGTGTGTTCGGTGAATATCTTCGGCCGGTTGTGAGGAGTTCTCCGGCATGTTGACGGGTGGTTCGGGTGATCTCGGCGCCGCCGATCATCCGGGCCGTTTCCTCCAGCCGCTCGACATCGTCGAGTTTGAAAATCCGGGTAAGGGTTCGGCCGCCTTCCACTTGTTTTACAATCCGGTAGTGATGGTCGGCGAATTTTGCGATCTGTGCCAGGTGGGTGATACAGATGACCTGATGACGGGCAGCGAGGTCAGCAAGTTTTTTCCCTACCTGCTCGGCGGTTTCGCCGCCGATGCCTGCGTCCACCTCGTCGAAAACCAGGGTCGTATCGGTATCTGTAGGGGTCATGATGGATTTTAAGGCCAGAATGGTCCGGGACAGTTCTCCGCCCGAGGCAATGGCCGACAGGGGCTTTAATGCCTCGCCCACATTCGGGGAGATCATGAAACAAGCCTGCTCAAGGCCGGTGTCGGTGACCGGTTTCTGGTTGCAGATCAGCCAGGACGAGGGCGGATTCGGGGTGGCGTGGTCAAAAAACGCAATATCGACAAGGGTGTTCTCCATTTTCAATGACGCCAGCGCTTCCTGGAGTTTTTGGGCCAGTCCGGCCGCGGCGCTCCGGCGTCTGGCCGACAGAGCCGCGGAAATGCCGGAAAGCCGGGCGTGGGCGTCGGCCAGGCGCTTTTCGGTCTCTGCGATCTTATCAGACAGATTTTCAAGGTCGGTCAGTTCCTTTTCGATTTCCGAAAGGCGCGCCATCACATCCGCCAGCTCCGGTCCGTATTTGCGCTTCAGCCGGTTGATCCTATCCATCCTGGATTCGATTTCCTCCAGGCGGCCCGGGTCGAATCGGATGGTTTCCATATAGGTCTGCAGGCGCCTGGCGATATCTTCGGTCCGGAAACCGACTTCC